>JAHQVK010000004.1 GCA_019634385.1 Myxococcales bacterium
CCCTCGGTCCGGTGCATCCAGTACCCTCCCTCTGAGGCCAAACCTTCACACACGCGGGATACGGCGGCAGCTCCCCAGCCGGGGTTTGAAGACACGCCCTAGTATCAAACCAATCAAATTACACACTCATCAGCAGGATCACATATATTGTATTCAACGAGGATAACGAGTTTTTGGCGAAGCCTTTCTCTCGAAACACTGTGTATCCGTAGGGGTGCGCAGATAGATACCTTATCCAAAGCAATCATGGGAAAAGCTTCAACCCACAGAATTATCTATCCGAACAACCATATCTATGGTACGCACACCCACTAACAATCACCTCCATTGCCCATTGGGGACCAAGCCCACGAAGGAACTTCAAGGTGATAAATATGCATTACAGCATCCAATATCTGCAGCACCATCACATTCGATCTAAACTGGTGGGAGCTAACTGGTTCGATCCCGCAACAGCTAGGACTATAATCGTTTGTAGAAAGCACAATGCCGATGGGCCATGAATCGTATACGGCAACCGCAGAAGGACAACGATCCACCACATTCTTTCCGCCACAACCCCATACCACCACCTCTACACCTAAGAGGGTACTAAGCAGAGACGAGCGATGGATACTGCGTGTCCTGGGCCTCGTTATGTGTATCATTGCCTTCCCCAGCAAGTTTTTATATCTATTTGGTGCTCCACTATTTACCGCATTGATGATGTGGCGAGGGACTTTCCTACTGACCAGCCGCTTTCTTACTCTGAGCGTATCCCTCGTCGCAGTCTCCACCTTGTCACTCGTCATCGACTACCACGCAGGGATTGAGGTAAGTTTTTTCGGCATGTTATTTTGGTTACTCACGCACATGCCGTTTCTCCTCGTCTTATCCGCACAGCCCAATCTTCAAGTACGTCGTGAACTAATAGATCGGTTGGCCAGCTTTGTCGCTGCATTTGTGCTCATTCAGTCCGCGGTGTGCCTCGTATCCATTGTGCTAGTGCTCAAGTCCGGTGGGTTTAATGGTGACTACATAAGCGGGACTTTCGGCATCCTAGACTGGTTCGGAAAACCTACTATCAACCATGTTTTCTTTACCCTCTGTATGTTTAGCGCCTTGGTTTTTCTATGGGAGTATCGTAGCCGCGTCTCCGTTAAGCTCGCGCTCTCAGTGGGACCGGTCGTCACCGTCCTCGCCCAATCGGGACACCAGACCTTCTTCTTTGTATTGGCAATGCTCGTTGCGGCTATGGCTGGGCACAGCGCACCCCTTCGTTTGGTTGGAGCCGCACTCAGCGCCTCAGCCGCAGGCCTTCTCATCCTCGGCATCATGATCCTGGCCTATCCGAACAGCCTCGTCGTAGCCGAGATGTGGTACGATAAAGTCGTAAACGCGGAAAACTCACCTAAGAGGATGGTTATAGACGCGGTCCTCGGATCCGTTATCAGCCCCAAAGTTGTGCTCCTCGGTACTGGATTTGGGCAGTTTTCGAGCCGCGCAGCGCTCTTTGCCTGTGGTTGGTACGCCCCCGAGAAGCTCCCGGGCGCACTGGTGTTCATGACGGAGAGAACGGAGCAATACCTCGTTCCGGCCCTTATCAGGCATGAAATCGCCGGGGAAGGCAGCGCTATGGCGCAACCCATGTTCTCCTACGTATCCTTAAGTACGGAGGCTGGACTCCCCTTGACCCTCGCTTTCCTCGCCGCAGTGGGGGGACTCGTCTTTCGAGCCTGGCGCCATGCCCGTGTCCCAGGTGAGCAGGCACACTACGGCCGGTACGCCATCTTCTTCGTGGTCTTCATGGCCCTCAGCTGCGGTATCGAAAACTATCTCGAGTTTACACAGGGATTGTTTCTGCCCCTCATCCTCCTCGTTGTTGGCATGGCACGGGCCCGGACCCTCAGCGAAAGCTCGAGGATAACTGGTTGATGCCATCACCGGCGAGTATTTGGCCCATAATCGCCATCCGGTTTATTCCGCTAGTGTTCGCGGGTGGAATGAATGTGCCCGCCCTCGGTGCTCCGCCGAGCGTGCCTATCCCCGCAGAACTCTTCCAGTACGCACAGGATAAGCCGATCATCGGCGGCTCTCCTCGTGCCCAAGCACTCCTGATCCTCAATGGTTCTCTCCTTCGGCGGCTAGCAGCCTCCACACAGGAAATTATTGATGCGCAGCTAAGCCTCCCCATCCACTGGTTGGACAGAGAGGGGCTAGCAGCCACCCTCTTACTCCACACGACATCTCAAGACTTGACCAGGACCGAAACGGCGAGCCCCCTTAACCTACAGAAGAAGGACCGGCTGGCCCGGAGCCCATCGCTAACGCCAGACATCAACCTCGTCACGATTGGAGGACTAGGCCCCGCCCTCCGCACCCTCTGGCGGCGCGGAACAAAGCCCTCAACCATTGTACTCACCGTTGTGAGCAATAGTTCCAACCACCCCCCTCCCCGCATCAAACTACAGGGCGCGCCGAAAACTCTGTTACGTATTCGTTCCCAACCCAAACACACCCTCTACGACCATCCCATACAACCTACAGAGGGCGTCTATGTCCATCGACAAGGCTCCCGCCTTCGATATGGCGATCAGCGTCTCCGTCTTTGGGGGGTAGCAAGCACCGCGAGCGCATCGGATGCGATGGGCCGGGTGCACCGGTTGGGCTTCAACGCCATTCGACTGTGGCCAGGAGGGGGTAATGTGCGTGAGAACCCCTTCTACAACGGTGTTCGCGGGCCTGAGACCGAACTTCCCCCCAGCGTCTTGGTTGATCGCTACGACCGCAACGTTGCTGCCGCCAAAAAGGCCGGTCTATTTATCATGTCTCCCTTCCTCGCTTCGTCCCTAGGCGTGAAGTCCTTGAGACGTTCAGATTCGATAGTCGCCGGTGGTGATGATTGGAAAGCGTGGCGACAAGCCACCCAGCTGGCCGGAGCCTTCGAGCTAGCCTTCGCAGCCACCTTCGACAACCGGCTATTCAGGGCCCATCATCAACATATTCTCAACGTCCTCAACCATCGCAACCCGTACACCGGCAAGCGCTACGCTGAAGAGGAGGCTATCGCCATTTGGGAGCTGGGCAATGAGCAAGGCTGGGTCAAAAAAGCGCTCGAAACTGGCTTCGCGAAATGGACTCCCTACTTTCGCACCGCCTTGACTCAGCGATGGACAACCTGGCTCACCGCGCGATACAAAACCACCAAGCAGCTCCAAGCGGCTTGGGGTGAGCTGCGACCGAGCGAGCATTTGGATAAAGGGGGCGTCATTGCGCTCACCCCCACCTTCGAGCAACGCAGGGCCTATCCCGAGGCAAGAGGGGACGATCTAGTCCGCTTTGTCATCGAGCTGGTCTCTGAATTTTATCAGCGGCTAGAAAAGATTGCGCGAGCGCAGGCCCCCGCCGGGGTCGGCGTAGCCGTGGTGCCTTTCTCTTACGACACCCAGTATCGTCCCAATACCCCCTGGCACTTTTCAACCGCGGGCTTCGCTGATGTTGCCAGTTTCGGCATGTATTTTTGGCAGATGCAGTCAACACTCACCCGTCCGCCCTCGATGTACGTGATGGATACCCAGACCGTCGCTGGTAAACCCACGATTATCTACGAGACAAATGCTGGGCGCCCCAACCCATTCCGTGTTGAGCACCCCTTTCGTACCGCCGTCCTCGCCAGTTGGCAGGACTGGGATGCTATATTCTGGCACTACTACCATCTACTAGACTGGCCCGACGAGCAGTACCTCGCGGCCCACCTCCCTTACGGAACGCCTGACTTTTACTGGGCCGCGGTAGAGACAGAACGAGATCCGGCGATGCTCTCCGCACTCGGTTTGGCGGGCCAAATCTTTCTCAGAGAACATCTTCAAGCATCAACCAATCCCATTCGGTATCGCGTCGGGGCCCAAGGCCTCTTTGGATATCGACGATGGCACGGTGTGGGCTCCGCCCGAGCAACCTTCAAACGCGGGGCGCAGATTGACTTCCATCCCACCGCGAACCTCACCGACGTTGAGCTCGAGAGCGCTAACGAAAACACGTACCGTGAAGAGGCTCCTAAGAGCGCCGTTCGCTCTGGTCCCGAAATTCTCTGGGACTGGCCCAACGGTCGCCTCATCGTAGACGCCCCCCGTGCCAAACTATATATCGGACGTCCACCCCCCCGAGGACAAAGCTATCAATTCAACGATGGTATTGCCGTTGGAAACTTTACTACCGAATTCGTGGCCTTCGCGTGTGTGAGCGCAAACGACCGTCCCCTAGTCGGAAGAAAAGCTTCACAGCACTGGTATCTAAATGCACGTTTCAACGCCCAGAACACCGGTTTTGTTACCAAGGCTAACGCTAGCGATCAAAACTCAGGACCGGTGGCCCAAGCTCGAGCGGTCAGTTCTCATGGAGGGCCGCCCATCCTAGAAACACCAGTGACATTCACACTCACCCTCCCGTTTCCCGCAAGCGGATCACTGAGCGGATATGACTTTGCGACGCGGAAAACATTCCGTAAGCCATTCAGAAATCTATCACGCTTACATTTGGGCAAAGAAGCCCTGCTGAACTATGAAATCACGTTCATCTCACGCTGATAATCCCTTGAATCAGCCCCCTGATTCACCAACAACCAAAACACCTTATTGGCGACCGAAGCCTCACGAGTCATCAACGACTCATACTACCGCACGGCAAAATAATTTGACACTCCTCGAAAATACTCACAGTCTTCATAATAGGATGGAATTCTCAAAAGCCCACCCGACGGAAGGATTCTGTGCATCAAATATCCCGCCCTATCGAGAAGATCCCAAAAATCACGAAAGAAGGTCCGTGAGTTGACGTTTCCCGCCCCAAACTCGAAAGAAAGAGATTTAATGATGCCTTTGTGTAGACTCTCAGCCGCTCCTTCCAGGACATGTAAATCATGCCCCTCGGTGTCAACCTTCATAAAGTCCACACGATCCAGTGTGTGCTCAGCGACGATCTGATCAATCGTGACCATGGAAACATCTATCTCTTTGAAAGAAAGGGATGCGCTAAAACTATCACCACGAGGATGTAGAGACGCAAGTCCCGAAGTGGCGCCATCACTCCATAGTCGTAGTGTCTTGCCCGCCTCCGCACCAACAGCAGCCTCCACGATTGTTGATCCGGGAATATCCAAACTCTTGAGTATAGACTGACAAGCCGGTTGAGGCTCAAACATAAAAATTTGAGCATTCGGAAACCTACGGAAAATTTCTTGAGAAAATATGCCTCGGTTTGCCCCAACATCGAAGACCACCGGTGATCCCACCTTAATAGCTCTTGTTGCAACATCTACCTCGGTGTCTAAGGCCCATCCCGTTCCCGCTCCCTTCCCCAAAAGGATACACCAATACGCTTCCGCATATCTCGCGACCGTTGCACACTTTGGATGAGCAACGGCGCGACTGAGCAATGGAGCCAAACTTTTGCCATACTTTCCCCAGTAGGACTCATGCAATCTCACAATACTTACTATTGTAGAATATATATCTAATGTCAAGAATTCGAGCAAGAAACATTACCAACAAATATTTATCTAACCTAAAGTGATACGCGTCATCTCGAGTAACACTCTAATTAGCCCAAATTCTATCTATCGAAGCGGCTTTCATTTCGTCTGCCATCAAACCCCACCTTAGCCAACGTCCAAGGTCGTATCGACTCACCCTAAAGGCACATCACCACTGCTACTTGTTCACAACGCGTTCATACCCGACAAATAGCGACTCGAGATGCTTACGCCACGTGAATTGATTTGCTTGGGCTACTCGTTGGTCCCGGGCATCTTGCCCAAACTTTGCATCCTTGTGCAGACAGCGAATGATAGCAGACGCGGCCGAAACTGGATCGCGCGGGGCGAAGAGCTCCCCGCACGGACCCGCTACCTCCGGTAGGCTTGTACAATTACTACAGGCAACACTCGTCCCTTCAGCCAAAGCTTCTGCGACCGGCAGTCCAAACCCCTCATACAACGAAGGCACAACCACCACATCAACAGATCTCATAGTACGCCGGAGCTCACTATCGGACAAATGGCCAACCTCCATCAG
>JAHQVK010000069.1 GCA_019634385.1 Myxococcales bacterium
CTAGCAGGCCATCGGAAAAGTGAGTTAGGCGCTTCGCGGGTCCTTTTTCCGTGGAAGGTCTGGACCGGCTTCGCCTTTCATCGGTTGCATACGCCCGGTATGCGCCCTCTTCATCCGGAGCGTTGTACGGAAAAGATACTTCGCGGATCACCCATCCCACTTTTCCGATGGCCAGCTAGGGCGTGAAGCGCTCTAGCAGCCTGTTGATCTAGCCGTGCACGCATCTGTCGGCCGGTCTTTCCGTGAAACGTCCTGACCACGAAAAGTCTCTCCTCGGTCACGTACCGCCGGGTACGCTCGCCTCGTCGTCAGAGCGTTTCACGAAAAGCCTGGCTCGATAGCTGCACTTATGGCCAAATCAACCGGCTGCTAGAATACTGAGTGGTTTGAAAGCAGGGCCAGGGACAGACTGTGTCCGAGTTTCGCAACACTTGAGAGCTAGTTAGCTATAGCTAACCCCCTCCGAGTCTGAATATTTCGATAAGCCAGAGGCCTAACAATGGTTTTACAGCAAAGACCCCTTGGTGATTCTGTAGGAATCACCAAGGGGTCGCGCAGCTGGGCATAGCCCGGCGTAGATGCAGAAACTTGGGTTCAATCCAAGTGATTTCTGCTGTACGTCGGATTTTGAGGGCACGCTCAACTCACTGTGTGAAGTCCCTACGAAACACAAGTTCTGGGGATATTTCTTGAAGAAATCGTGAGGGGTATTGACGAATTAGGCCTCGTTCAGAGGTGAGATGCCTCGGATAAGAGAGAGTCAGAAATTCCGCCGCTCGTGTGATGGCCACGTAAAACAGCCGACGTTCTTCAGCTTCATCGTCGGTGCTCTGAATAGCCCCAGGGCTCGGAAAACGTTCCTCACAGAGGCCGGGTACAAAAACTGCCTGCCACTCAATGCCCTTTGCACTGTGGATGGTACCAATGCGAACACCGGGGCTGGTCTCGTCTGGAGGTGGTTCCAGACCCAATGTATCAATGGCTTGATGGACGGAGATGTTACCAAGTTGGCGGAGCTGCTCAACGTCGTTTACAGAAAGGAGGACATCGCTTAGGTAGGCTTTCCCAATCTGAAGGTAGCTTGTTAAAAACCCTTGAAACCCTTTGTACATGCTGGGCGCTAGGGTTTCTAGTTGCGCGATCAGCCTGTGTATTATCGATTGCAAGCGGGGCGGCAGGGAGCGGCTGGCCGCGGAGCCGATCCGGGGAAGAAACTCTGCGTGTTCGACTTCACGGTGAAGCATCTCCAGAACTTTCTGCGCATGTACCGGTCCGCAACCAGGTTGGGCTTGAATAATGTGGCGCCACGCTAGCAGGTCCCTCGGTTGTCGAAGAACACGAAGATGAGCGAGGAGTAGCTCAATTCGCGGGCATTCGGTCAAACGACGTGGAGCCCGTAATACAAAGGGGATCTCCATAGTAGTTAGAGATGCCACAAACTCGGCACTATCGCGGTTTCGGCGCAGTAAAATCCCCTGTTCATTCCACGGTATTCCCTGGCGATGTAAGGAAACGATTCTCTGGACGGTGAGTGCTGCCTCGTGATGTTCGTCACGGGCGATCCATAGTTGGATCGGGGGACCATGAGTTTTCGCCGAACGAAGGGGTTTGGGAAACTGAAGTGTATTGTGCTCCAGACTGTGTCTGGCAAGCTTTGTGATAGCCGGGCTATTTCGATAACTGATGACCAGGCGGTGGACTTCGGTGGGAGCTCTGAGTGGGAACTCTAGGATATTGTCGAATCGAGCCCCCCTAAATCCGTAGATAGATTGAGCATCATCACCAACCACAAAGAGTGATGCGCCGTGTTGGGCTAAGGCCTCCGTGATGCCGGCCTGAATGGGGGTTGTGTCTTGATACTCATCGACAAAGACATGGTCGTACGCAGAAGCGACCAACGCCGCCGTAGGTTGGCTTGGATCAAGGAGAAGGCGCCAAAGGACCATGAGGTCGTCGAAGTCCAAAGCACCAACGGATGCCTTGAGCCTTGTATAGGTGCCGATCGTCGCCTCGATGGGTTGGGTGTGGTTCAGCCATTCCGGAGCACGAGCCATGAGGGTTTGCTCAACGGACCACTCGTGGTTTTGAGCCCAGCCCCAAAGCCGCAAAAAAGATTCTGGTGTTAGACGTTTGGGTGAAAACTTCGAGAAAAGACCCGAGTTAGTGCGCAACGCTTCCAGAACGAGGTGACGCTGATCAGCTTGGGAGAGAAGTCTGAAATCAGGAGATATTCCTAAGATTTGGGCGTGCTCTCGGATATTGCGTAGAGCGAGCGCATGGAAGGTACCAGCAGTGAGCTCGGTGTGGTGATCGTTAAGTGTCCGGAGAAGACGGTTGGATGTCTCGCGCGCTGCGCGTTGGGTGAATGTGGCAAGGAGAATGCGTTTAGGATCTTGCTGCTGCTGAGTGAGTAGATAGCGGACCCGCTGAATGACGGTACGTGTTTTGCCGGAACCGGCGCCGGCTAGAACCAAAACTCTCGAGGCTAGAGTTTGGGCAGCGGCTGCCTGGCTCGTATCAAGCTCCGTCACGATTGATTGGTGTGGCGCACTTCCACTGTTTGGACAACCTTCGAATCCGGTGCGCGAAAAGTAACACCAACGAGAATGAGTCTATGATGATTTTTTTCGGTCATGGACCTCCTACGAATAATGCGGTTTAACATGCGCATATGACCGTCGGTGGGCGAGAAACGTCTTCAGGAGAGGGCGACCCCAGCGAGTCCTCTGCCTATACATTGGAGGATGCACCATCTGTTCCTAGTGAAGTAGCGGGTTCTGCCCCCAGAACGTCGGATATTGCGGTTATGGGCCCGGACATTGGGGAGCCGTCCCCCGCCTCCAGTGGTCGATCCATTACCGACTTGGAGCTCGAATTCGCGCAGAGACCTGAGTCCGACGTCTACGTGGAGCTAGTTCAGGCTTACATCGCCAAACGACGCTTCATGGAAGCGATGGTGGTTTGCAAGAAGGTCGTACGGACGTTCCCAGATCAGGTCCAACCGAAGCTCATTCTGGCTGGTGTCCATGAAGCACAAGGGCGATTGGCTAAGTCAATAGAAGTGCTTAGCGAACTTCAGAAGGAACATCCCAATGATACAAAAGTCCAGCTGGCATGGGGACGAACGCTGGTCGCAAAAGGGGAGGAGGCTGAAGGGATAGCGTTACTCCGGACGGTGGTTGAATCTGACCCGAGTCAGATAGAGGTCGTTGAGCGGTTTGTCACTACGGGTACCCTCACTGACGCAGTGTTGGCTCAGGTGTTGGGAGGCCTTCGACCGAGTTCTGTGGAGTCTCAGGTATCTCTTACAACGGCACCAGTACCCACTCCCGAAGCGATGCTGACCTCTGATGATGTATCGTCCTCGGAGAGTGCTCAACCCTCCGATTGTATCCCTCCGCAGCTCTCTCTTGAAGATAGTTTGGATTCCTCGCTCGTGCCGGATGCCGACAATGAGCCCCAAGGGCAGCTTCGAGAGGGGTTGTTGTCGGATGCAGCACCATCACAGGATATCCGGTTACCTGCGGGAAAAGAACTACCACCATCGCAGGAAGAGGTCTTTGTCGGACCAATTCCTGGGAAGGTGGTGTTGGAGGAACCGTCACCTCCTCTTCCACCTGTCCCATCTGGCACCTACCGCATAGCTCCTCAACGCTTAGAGGGGGAGGATGAACTGGAGCGATTGGCGGAGGAGATGGCTAACGAGCGTCCACCGCGGGGGAAGCTTCGTCATACACTTGTATTACTAGCAGCGTTGACCGTGTGCGCGGTGGGTATTCTGGTATATCGCGTGACTACGGCTGCCCGGGCACAAGCGATACATCAAGTTGCAGTAGAGGTCAGGAAGCTGACCAATGATGATCTCTATGTTGGCTACAAAAAGGCGGCGGAGGCGTTGGAAAGTGTGCTGAGCAACTATGATTCTCAGCACGGACCAAGTTTAGCCAAGCTTGCGCATATATATGGCATTTTGCTCTCGGAGCATCTGGAGACTGATGCACAATCTCGGCTAAAAGAAATACTCCCGCTGGCGATGCAGTTTGCCCCCAACGAGCCCGACACTCGAGCCGCCCGTGCTTTGCTCCTCATGGCGACATCAGACGGCTCAAAAGGGGCGCGAGATGCGATGGATGAGCTCCTACCGTATGCGGTCACGAATCAGGCTGCGGCTCTGTCGGTAGTGGATCTCACCATTGGTATCGCTGAACTGGAAGTTGGTGAGCTTCAGTCGGCTCATCAGCGTTTGCGCAAGGTGGCGAACTTCTTTCGGAATCGCGTGCGTGAACGGATTTGGTCCGCCCGGGCGGCGGCAAAAGTAGGCCGCTGGGCGATGGCTCAACGCATTTTTATGGAAGCTACGAAGCTGGAACCAAAACATCCGGGGGCTGTTTCCGGGATTGCACTGATGGCTTTGGCCCGCGGAGATTTAGCCGCTTCGAGCCAAGCGCTTGAGAAGTTTGAGGCGTTGGAACTAGCGGGAAGCCGAGACATTTCGCCTCGGGATCGAGCTCGAGCAACATTTGCAAAGAGTGAGCTACTCCGGCGTGCGGGTAGGGAGGCTGGTGCGGATGTGGAGTACGAGCAGGCCATACGACTTGATCCTGGTAATCCTAACTTTCCGTTTGAGCGGGCTCTGGGATTGTTGGAGCGAGATCAAGTAGAAGAGGCGATCACCTACTTGAAGAAGGCTGTGACTATGGAACCGGAACGGTGGACGTTTCGGGTGCAAATGGCGGAAGCTTTCATGCTCACCGAAAATTACGAGCTTGCTGAAGAACATCTTAATGCAGCCTTGGCTAAGGCTCCCCAAGCGTTTCCAGTTGCGCTAGCTAAAGCTAGATATTTGCGGCGGAAGCAGAGCCCAGAGGTGGAGGCCTATCTGCTTGAAACTCTTAGACAAAAGTTTCCGGAGGCTAAAGTGGAGATCGCTCTTGAGCTAGGGCGCTACTACCGCGACCAGCGGAATTTGTCTGAAGCAGAGAAACAGTTGACCGAAGCGATGAAGCTATTTGGCAATCGCTCTCCGGCACTTCAAGCGCAAGTGTTGGTGGCCTTTGGGCAAGTGCTAAGTGGTGCTCAAAGGAACGAAGAAGCGGCATCTGCTTACAGAGCAGCCGCTCAGCAGGGGAGTCTTGATGCGCTGGCGTTGTTGGCGAACCTACTACAAGATGGCGATCGCTCCGCCCGGAGGGAAGCTTTGTCCGCAGCCGAAAAATACCTAGCAGCCGGTAAAAACCTGCGCAGCACAGAGATGGTGGAGGCGATCGTGAACCGGCTCCGATAGAGATGGTACTACTGTCTTCTCTTGAGAATACCTACAGTGCTTTATCGATGAGGCCCTGGATGTTTGCCTTAGGAGCTGCACCAAGGAGCTGATCGAAAGGGCGCCCGTCCTTAAAGATTATCAGCGCTGGAATACTGGTGATTCCGTAGCGCTGGGCTATCTCCCGATTCTGATCGGTATCCAGCTTTCCTACCTTAGCTCGCCCAGCGTACTCGACAGCGAGAGCTTCAACGTGAGGTGCGATCATACGACATGGAGCGCACCAGGGCGCCCAGAAGTCCACGAGGACGGGAACATCCGATTGGAGCACCTCTTCGTCGAATGTATTGGAGGTAAACTCGATGCTGTCTTTACTTTCCGCCATTGATTTATCCTGCCGATAGCTCATACCGACGGTCATTAACTACCACCGGTGTCTATACAGGTCAAAGAGAGGGAGACTATGGGCACATAGACTCAGACTTCACCTGGACATTTGCGGCCTGAAGTTCGAGGCTCTTTCATCTAAAGGGTGAGCAACTGGTGCCTGGTGCCTTATGTGTCGTTGGTGGCGCAATGCTGTCGATCGGCTCGTGTTGGCACATAGGATGTTTTGAATAGTCGCCATCGCGCTGGTGGAAACTGGCCTCACCTCGTGGGAAAAACGGGTCCATCGAAATGGCGTTACTTTTGCTTAGGGTGTGTGTTGTTCTTTACGGGATCGCGGCCATGATTGGTTTCATCCAGCTGTTCAGCCCACGCTTGAAAGATGAGCGTATAGGTCTGGTGGTACTAGTACTGGGCGTGCTCGGACATTTGGTGGCGATGGGAGTAAGAGCCTCAGAGCTGGGTACCTTTCCGATGGCTAATATCCATGATGCGCTGTCCTTATTTGGATTTAGCATTGCGAGCCTATCGATACCAACGTTGGCCAGTGCTCGTCGGGTGCCACAAATAGGGCCGATTGCTGCTTTGGTTGTGATGGTCTTGGTGTTGCTCGCCGTTTTTATTGAGCCGGCGACCACGGTACCTCAAGAGCTTCGCTCACCCTGGTTACCAGTGCATATAGCCCTAGCTTTTGTTGGAAACGCCTCGTTTGTGGTCGCGGGAATGGTGGCAGGTGTATATCTTATCCAAGACAATCGCCTCAAGCTCAAACGAAGCCGTACAAGAGTGGGCACGGGGCTGTATCAACTACCTGCACTTGAGTTACTTGATCGAGCGAGCATGCGATTGATCGAGATTGGGTTTCCGCTGATGACCCTCGCGCTCGTGTCTGGTATGCTTTATGGGCGCGAGGTTTGGGGTATGTATTGGAAGTGGGAATTACGCAATGTCGTGAGCGTGATCGTGTGGGCGATATTTGCGGTTCTTCTTCATTTTCGGATTACTATCGGGTGGCGGGGACGAAAAGCTGCTTTGCTGACATTGGTTGGTGTATCCGCAACCTTGTTGTCGATTGTTGGATTGGGCCTCCTTGGATTTGGCCATTACGGACAGGATTACACGTCATGAAAATCGCAGTGGTAGGATTGTCACACCATACCGCCCCGGTGGCTCTTCGCGAGCGGTTGGCACGAAGTCGAGATGAGATTCCAGAGACATTGGAGACATTACAATCCATTGATGGGATAACTGAGGCTTGTGTTTTATCCACCTGTAACCGGGTTGAATACTATGTGTCAGGGGTGGTTGAGGCCGAGTCTTTGGTCAGAGAGCTAAAGCTATATCTATTGACTGAGTCAGGGGTGGCTATCTCCGAGCTCGATCAACATCTATATGTCCATACTGGTGAGGACTGTGTTCGGCATCTGTTCCGAGTCGCATCCTCGCTAGACTCTATGGTTGTGGGTGAGCCTCAGATTCTGGGGCAGGTCAAGCAGGCTTTCCAGACCGCGGAAGGGTGCGGCGCGGTGGGAAGTCGACTGGGCCGAGCGTTTCAAAAAGCGTTCTCGGTAGCTAAGCGAGTTCGTACAGAAACGGGAATAGCAGAAAACGCAGTTTCTATGAGTTTTGCTGCGGTTGAGCTCGGTCGTGGTATTTTTGAAGATCTATCAGGCAAGGAAGTTTTGCTGCTCGGAGCTGGCGAGATGGCTACCCTGGCTGCGAGACATCTAGTGACCAACGGGGTGTCTCGGGTTCGTGTCGTGAGTCGCACTTTGGCCACGGCTGCAAAATTGGCGGAGCAGGTCGGTGGGGTTCCATCCACCATGAACGACTTGGAGATGCTGCTAGCCAAAGTGGATATTGTTATTTGTAGCACCGCAGCCTCTGGTTATGTGGTGAACAAGCTGATGATGAGCCGAGTGGTTAGGGAACGACGCTACCGACCTATTCTCTTTGTAGATATCGCTGTCCCCCGAGACGTTGATCCGAAGGTAGCCTCAGTTGATAACTGTTTTGTCTACGACGTTGACGATCTGACCTCTGTACTTGATACCAACCGACAACAGCGCCAAAATGAGGCTTCCGCTGCTGAAACCTTAATTCAAGGCGAGCTTCTCCATTTTTCTCAATGGTCAAAGTCGCAAGAAGTGGTCCCGGTTATTAAGGCGCTTCGTGCCCAAGCAATGGCTATTGCAGATCATGAAGTAGCGCGAACCCTCACGAATATGCGGCAGAAGGATAAACGTACGCAACAAAGTATTCGGGCCATGGGGAACGCTATCGTGAACAAGTTGTTGCATCCGGTGCTGACTCATCTTCGAACGACAGGAGGCGAAGGGGATCCACAGCCTTATGTGGAGGCGCTTTCGACGTTGTTTGAGCTCAATTTGGAATCTTCTACAGAGGATTCCCATCAACTAAGCTCGGAGTCTGGCGCCGCCGAAGATACGTCTTCGATGGATGAGAGGGAGACTGGCAGCTCTTCCGATGACATAGAAGTGGCGGAAGTCGTTCGTCTGCCAATTAGAAATACGGGTGTACGCCGATGAAGTATCGTATCGCTACCCGCAAGAGTCCACTTGCTCTCTGGCAAGCGGAGCATGTCGCCGAGCGCATCAAAGAAGTGGAGCCAGCAGCGGATGTATCTCTTCTGGAGATGACTACTCGCGGAGATAAGATTCTCGACCAGGCCTTATCGAAGGTGGGCGGTAAGGATCTGTTTGTGAAAGAGATCGAGTATGCTCTACTAGATAAGCGGGCTGAGGTGGCGGTTCACTCCCTCAAGGATGTGCCAACTCTATTACCCGAGAGCTTAGTTATTACTGCTTACCCTCCTCGTGAAGATCCTCGCGACGCCCTGATATCACCTAATGGATATACATTAAAGACTCTTCCTGAAGGTGCGAGAGTTGGCACTTGCTCACTCCGTCGCGCGGCACAGGTCCTTCGCCTTCGTCCGGATATTCGTATCGAGGAGATTCGAGGGAATGTCCAAACCCGGTTACAGCGGATGGAGGAACGGGGGATGGACGCTACCTTACTTGCTTATGCCGGGCTTACACGACTGGAGCTTACTGCTCTGGCAAGTGAAGTACTCTCGCCAGAGCAGTGCTTGCCGGCGATCGGCCAGGGTATATTGGCGGTAGAAACCAGGGTCGACGCTGTGGATGTGAATGCGGTTATTTCCGCACTTGATGATCCTGAGGCTAGGGCTGCGGCATTAGCGGAACGCTCTTTCTTGCATCGCCTAGAAGGTGGATGCCAGGTTCCGATCGCTGGGCATGCTCTCCTGGATGGTGACCGGTTGTGGCTTCGGGGCATGGTGGCTTCTCTTGATGGGAAGACGGTCATAGAAGGAGACCTTCATGGTCCTTCGGTGAATGCGGTGTCTATTGGTACCAAGCTGGCGGAGCAGCTGCTTGAACGGGGAGCAGGCAAAATTCTGGCTAACCTGAAACAGACTTAGCAGCCCGTTGATTCAGTCGAGTGGTCAATGTTCATGGTAGTTGTTTTGTGAAAAATTTGATGAACGGTGGTCAGCTTAGATAGAAGGCGAGCGCAGGATGGATAGCACAAATGGCTTAGCCGCGGCTACTGGCCGAAAGAGATTGGAAGGGCTAGTTGTTGCTATTACCCGAACGGCAGATGCTGGTACCTCCATGGCGGATGACATCCGAGCCCAAGGTGGCGAACCGGTTTGGTTGCCATGTGTGGAACTAGTCTATTCAGAACCTACGCCGAAGCTGAAGCTACTATGGGACGAGATGGACCGCTTCGATCGGGTGTTGGTGGGTTCACCGGCTGCACTGAACGTGTTCACCGAATACCCGGTACCTAGCAGACGAATTTCCGTAACGTGTGTAGGGGAAGCGACAGCAGAGAAAATTCGATCGGATCCTGCGCTCAATGAGCGGTTCATAGTTGCAGAGGTGGCAACTCGGCGACGTGCGGAGGGAATGTTGGAGGTTCTTCGCCGATCCTTAGGAAGTGTAAAGGGTAAACGTTTTCTGATGCCTCGTCCGCCCGAAGGGCGAACTTGGTTGTTGGAAGCTTTGGCTGTTGAAGGTGCCGAAGAGGTACAATCGGTGGAGACGTATCGCATCAACTGCGCCAAAATACTCCAACCACTCGTGGACTGGGCTCGGATAGACATTTTCACCTTTCTTTCTGGTCGCACCCTGTCTTGTTTTTTAGAGATCATGACTGAGCGAGGGCGTGATCTCCTCCATCGCCGAGTGGTAGCGGTGATTGGCCCTGTAGCCAAACAGCAAGCTGAGTTGCAAGGGGTAAGGGTGGACGTCATGCCTGACCGGGCTTCATCTACTGCGCTGGTCGAGGCTCTGGCTAAATATGCTGCCCATGGTTGTCCGAAGCTTGCCGTACCGAGGCGAACATGAATACCAGCCCCGTATGGAGTTTCCCTGGGTGAGAATCCGTCGACTTAGACGCACCCCTTCGCTGCGCCGGCTATCGAGGAGCATCCGGCAGCACCCTGATGAACTGGTTCCGAATCTTCGGATCCCTGTAGAGGATCCCGGACGCGCGGCTGAGAGTTTAGCAGAACGAGCCTTGGATGCTGGCCATCACGGGCTGTATCTTAGCCCGTCTGTGCGTCGACGGGATACGGAGGGTTCTGAAGCATGGCGAGCAGATTCCCCGCTCGCACAAGCACTATATGCGGCTCGGGCAGCAGCTCCTGAGTTGGCGATTTTTGCTGAGTTGGACCTAGCGGTTTACCATCGTACCGGTCGCCCAGCGTTGGTTTCTGAGGGTTTAGTAGATGCGGAGGCAGCTCATGAATCGATAGGGAAAGTGGGAGTGACTCTTGGTGAGGCTGGTGCTGATGTGCTGGCGCTGAGGGGACAGGTTGATGGTGGCGTTGGCGCGCTGCGAGAGGCGTTGGATGAGGCAGGGTTAGATCGCGTGGGTATTTTATCCTTCAGTGGGGATATGTATTCACCGTTCACTGAGCTGCGTCCGCGAACAGCTGAAAAGGCAGCGGATCTCTTGGATCCCATGGATCCAGGGTCGGTGTTAAGACAGGCCGAGTGTGATATCGCTGATGGGGCTGATATGCTTGGAATTCAGCCAACATTTCTGGCTTTGGATCTTCTCCGTGATTTGGCAGAAGAGCACCAGCATCCGCTAGTGGCTCGAATTACCGAGCAGGAGGCTAAGGTCCTAGAATCAGCGGCTCGGTCTGGGCTAACCAGTATGAGTGAACTAGCGATGGTGGTTCACTGCAGTCTGATTCGAGCTGGGGCTCGGTTGGTGGTCACCCCGTGGTGCTTTGATGAAACGGGGAGTCAGATACCTAGTAGCGACTTTGAAGGGCCTCTAGGCTGACGACGGTCTCAACCCTCACAATATTCTCCGTCTCGTGAGCATCCAGGGTTCGTAAAACAACAGCGTCTACGATCGCATGCGTTTTGCTGTTCGCCGATTACGGCTTTTGCTGGTTACTATCCCTGGATATGTGCTTTCCTCACCGGACATCAGGGCTTACAGCAAAGACCACTAGAATTGATTCTGTAAGAATCAATTCGTGGTCGCACAGTGGGGCGTAGCCCGGCGTAGAAGCAGGAGCTTGGGTTCAACCCAAGGGATTTCTGCTGTAGGAACTTCGAGTTCTCTCTCAGCTAACTTAGGGTGTGTCTTCACCATCATCAGCACAGAACTATTGCGAAGGCTCGTACGGCGTTAAAGACAGACCCCTGGTGTTTTCCTAGGGGCTGGTCGATTGCGTATGCTCTCATTTGTATCTCCACCCGGGAATGCGGTTGTTACCAGCGCTCTTGACGGGTTTGAGGACCAGCCTTGGAGGATGCGAGGATATTATGTAGGAGGTGATCAAAGTCTTCGGTCATCGCTGGCTCAAGGGTTTTTGCATGTAGTGTGAGAATGATAAGCTGCCGGCGAGAGACACCCTCTTCCGCGGCAAACGCGGTTTGATCAACAAGGGCGACCCGGTGAGCTTGCTCGTTGGTGGCGTTGACTACGGAAGCCACCATCATCTTTCGTTCAAAGGTAATCCTATGGGTTTCAATGGCACGTAGTGCAGTCTGCGTAGCATCATTACTCTCCGCTATCTTGCCAATTTCGTATGCCATTAGTTGCCGGAGTGAAGCCTTGCGGAGATTAGGTGCACTAAGAATACGTACATCGACTTCAATTTTTGCTAGCGGTGCGTCTCTCGTTATGAGGCGAATGCTGGGCTGATACCGGACGGTCTTCTCATCCAGCTTAAGGAGTCCATCACCATCGAGATCCAACCGGCTGTTTACGTATTGGGGGGCGAGTCCGCTTGGGCCTTGGTCTGGATGCTTGGGGTCAAAGATCCACCAGCGCTCACTAATGGGTCCCATAGGTAGAACGATCCCGTAACCGCGGTTTACGTAGGTTCCATGCCGGCTCAAGGTCCCAATGTATCTCTGGTTAGCACAACCGCTCAGGAGGCAACCGAGCAGCGCCAGGCTAAAGGTAGTGCGCATGAGAGTAATCCCTAGGATGTTTAGTCGTTTAGGGGGTTTTCCGTCATTCATGGGTCTCTTTCGGGGAATGTCAGCGCTTCATATTCTCGCACTCGGCGCGCTGAACGACACAGCGATGAGAAAATGCTGTCACTCGAGAGTATCCTGGGCACACTTGTAACTAGGCGCGAGACGTTCGCGGGTGTGGGAGTGATTTCGCGCATGCGCGTGATGAATCTGCACCGCGACCGTTGAACTGTATCGGAATACGGTACAGCGTAAGAAGAAGGCGACGGCATCGGGTATGTTGGACAGCTACATTATCGACGCAATTAAGCAAGCAGAGCGCAATCGGCGAGAGGTTGAGCGGGCTCGACTTGAAATCCCGCTGGACTATCCAGCCGATGTAGCCATCCGGCCAGAGCCGGAGGAAGTGGAAAGAGGTGTTTACATTGTCCCATGGGCCCCAGGATTGCCTCTGAGAGAGGAAAGCCATCTTTAAATTCCCCTACCTGTGATTCAGAACGTGGTGTAGCTGGAGCAGCTATCTCGGACCGAGCATACGATGCTAAGTGCACCTACTCCATCAATTTTTTGCATTTATTAGATCGATTGAGTGCGCCAGCAGGCTGTTGGAAGGAGATTCACACAAAAGCTAAAACGGGCGTGTGAATCGTTTTCGGTAGCCTGCTAGTGTTCTGAAGGACAGGGACGCGAGCCCCATTCGGTTATTAGAGTGGTTATGGTCACGTCGTGAGGTGCGACCGGTAAGCTTGGGTGAACCTGAATCTGAAAGCTGATGCCGACTCGGTGAATATAGGGGTAGGTGGTAGGGAGCTGCTCGAGGGTCCGATCATAAAATCCTCCTCCGTATCCTAAACGGGTCCCACCACACGTAAACCCTAATCCAGGCATGAGCACTGCATGGAGTTTTTCTAAAGGGATACGTTGTCCACTACTCGGCGGCTCCAAAATGCCCCTGTAGCCAGGAGCAAGCTCAGCCGGGGTACAGGGGATAAACACCAGACGATCGTGCTCCACCAAGGGATATAGCGGTAACTGTCCAGCTCGCATGATCCGGTGCACCATCGCGTCCACTCGAGCTTCGTTGGGGAGCGCAGCATACACCGCAACCACCGGTTTGGGCGGGAGCGGAAAGTGCGCTATGGCCTGGTTGATGAGATACTGGCGAGCTTTACGGTGAGAAAGCTGCCGACGAAAGCTGCGTAAGAGGGGACGCAGTAAGACTTTGTCTTCTGTGGGAATGACTCCACTGTCCATAAAGGATCCCCGCCTTAGCCGTGTGATGAGATGCAGTCGGAACCTGCCTAAGCAGGTGGGTGACGTATCTCATCGCCCTGCCTCTGCCCAGTTTGACGGCAGTTCGCGCGGGGAATAAGAGGAACGGCTCCCAAAGTAACGAGCATCGGTTCACGAGCTAATAGGCACCTCATCATCACGAACCAGGCAGGGAATCTTTAACCAGTAAGTTTGGGGTCTCCGATTCGTTTTCGGATCCCGTAAGTCGAATGAGCTCTTCAACGCGCTTGCGGTCGTCCAGACCGCGGGCCAACTCATCAATCGAGGCTAGGAGCCGCACGGATCTCTCCCGAACTTTTCTTCGGAGGCGTTCGTTGCGATCACGCTCTTCGAATAGCTCCTCAGCGAGATTAAGGGCTGTTAGTAGCGCAATATGATCGATTTGCACCCGTTTGGTTTCACCTCGAATGGCCTCAAGACGGCGATTTACGAATGAAACTACCTCGTGCACTCGGTCCTCGTCGGCATCGGATACCACACTGATTCGTTGCCCGAAAAGCTCCAGACTCATGGCACGCGCCTGTCGATCGGGTTGTCTCGGTGGTCCGCCCACCGACATACTCTAGGTTTGTGATGCGTTACCGTCAATGCCTTGCCTACTATCCTCAAACAGACTGTGGACGAAGTTGTGTGGGTCAAAGTCTCGAAGGTCGTCGATGCCTTCGCCGAGGCCAACCAGGCGGACGGGAAGGTCTAATTGGTCTGAGATAGCTAATATGATGCCTCCTTTAGCTGAGCCATCTAGTTTGGTGAGAGCGAGTGACTGAACTGGCACCGCCTCTGAGAACTTCTGGGCCTGAGACACGGCATTCTGGCCGGTTGTGGCGTCGAGGACCAGCAATACTTCGTGAGGGGCACTAGGCATGGCCTTGCCGATTACCCGATGAACTTTACTCAATTCGTTCATGAGATTGACCTTGTTTTGGAGGCGACCTGCGGTGTCGCACAAGAGTAGGTCGTAGCGCTCGTTTTTTGCCTTTTCGACGGCGGAAAAAATAACGGACGCGGGATCACTGCCTTCATCACCCTTCATGACGTCAACATGTGCTCTTTCGCCCCAGATTTCCAATTGCTCCACCGCTGCTGCGCGAAAAGTATCACCAGCTGCGAGAAGTACTTTCTTGCCTCGCTGAGCATATCGAGCGGCGAGCTTACCGATCGTCGTTGTTTTTCCTGCGCCATTGACTCCCACAACCATCACAACCGTAGGCGTGGCTTCCGGCCAAGGGGCAGGGGTGGTGCGAATGAGTTCTAGCATCTGCGTTTTTAGGCGCTCTTTTATGAGGCGGGGATTCTTCAGTTCTTCTTTGGATAGATTTTTTTCGACGGCGTCGAGAAGACTTTGGGTCGTTTGTAGACCGAGATCGGAAGTGATGAGTAGCGCTTCCAGCTCCTCACGGGTATCTGCGTCAAGTCCATTGCCGGATCGGAGGAGTGCGTTGAGTTGATTCAGAAACCGGGTTCTGGTCTTGTGCAACCCTACGTGGAGCGCCTCCTTGTCGTTCACAACCGTCTTGGAGGTCTTCGAGGAGCTGTCGGATATCTCTGGCTTTGAGCGAGATTGCACGATGAAGGAGGCACCGGCCGTGAGTACGGCGAACGTGAGTAGCATTCCCCCCACCAAGAGCTCGGTCGGTATGCCAGTGCTCTGGACAAGAGCGAGAAGGTCCATGCGAGGGGGGTAGAGCACCTCCAGGAGGGGATCAATGGCAATCCGTAGTTTAGGTGCGTGAAATGTGACCAAACTCGGACAAGCTACTTCTGCTCGTCCTGCAGAAGCACAAAATCCTAGACGACTCGGAGGTTTCGGTTGGTAGTTTTGTCGGCGACGACGTCCACCGGAACAATCTTGGAGACCCCTGGTGTTTCCATCGTGACGCCATAGAGGCGGTCGGGAAGCTCCATGGTACGCTTGTTGTGCGTAATAAGAATGAATTGGGAAATGTGAGCCATTTCTCTTAGCATGTCATTATATCGACCTACATTGGCCTCATCGAGCGGAGCGTCCACCTCGTCTAGAAGACAGAACGGAGTGGGTTTGATGAGAAAAATACCAAAAATCAGAGACACAGCGGTGAGGGCTTTTTCCCCCCCTGATAACAGATTTACGCTCTGCAGCTTTTTTCCAGGAGGCTGAGCCATAATCTCGATACCGGATTCAAGGGGATCAGATTCATCGGTGAGGACTAATGCAGATCGTCCGCCGTTGAAGACCTTGGGAAATACCTGCTGGAACTTCTCATTAACTAATCGGAAGGCTTCGATAAATCGCTCTTGGCTGGTTTTGTTGATCTTGCGAATAGCCGACTTGAGCGCATCAACCGCGGTTTCGAGATCAATTTTCTGACCAGATAGATGGTCGTAACGGGCCTTGACGGAGGCAAACTCATCGATCGCAGTAAGATTGATAGCGCCGATATCGGATAGTTGCCGTCGCAGCTTTTTTGCCTGTTGTTGGTGGGCTTCGTCTTGCCGGGGAAGTGTGTGATATTCCGTGAGAATTTCATTCAATTCTATTTGGTATCGATCACGAATCTGGTTATGTAGGTTCTCGCGCGCTATCTGAAACTCGCGGACCTTCATATCACTTTTGTTGAGTTTGGTCTTCACGAGATCGAGAGCTGCTCTCCGTTTTTGGACGGAGCTTTCCCGGTCTTTAAGCTCTATCCGTCTATCCTCGAGAGCTTTCCGAAGTTGTTCGATAGTGGGGCGCTCGTTAGCCACAGCCTTTTCAAGATCCAGAACCCGGCTTTGGTCAGTCTCTGCCTTAATCCGACCTTCGTTCAACTCAGTGCGATTGCGATCAATCAAGGAGACTATACGGTCTAGCCGGGTATCTATGTCATCCAATCGAGCAGACAAGCGTGTGAGGTTATTACGGGAGTTTTCACGACGTTCCTTCTTGGCCGCTACTTCCACTTTGAGGGTAGTGATCGCATCCGACATTTGACGGGCTTGCGCTTCGAGTTCGGCTAGCTCCTGCGCCGCTTTGGTGACCCGAACTTCCGTATCAGAATGGGTTTCTTGGAGTTGGTTGAGAGTCTCCTCAGTAGTGGTACGCTCTTGAACGAGCGATTCAACGTCCTCAAGTAGCCGGCTGCGGTCACGGTCCGCCCGCTCTGCTAACTCAAGCTCGCGGTTGACCTGTTGTCTGAGGCTGGCGATGTCCCGCTCCCAAGTTACGATCGCCAAAGCTGACTCCTGGATGCTGGTTGTGAGCATATCCATCTTGGCGTTGCAGGCCTCTATTTGGTGTTGCCGTTCCGCTCGTTGTTGCTCGAGGGCAACACGCTGTGCGTCCAGTGTTTCTATCGCGATCGCTAGCTCTTCAATTTCTCGCTTTTGGGCGAGAAGACCCTCAGAGACCCCGGAGGAAGAACCTCCTGTGAAGATACCGGTGGGGTCGAGGACGTCGCCCTGAAGGGTTACCAGCGTTTTCTTATGACCATTGTTTTCCCAGAGCTCTCGAGCCTTATCGAGGGTCTCAACGACTACAACGTCTCCTACCAAAGCTTGAGCGACGTGCTCATAGCCGGGTTTGGTACTGACGAGATCAACCATACGACCGCAGACCATAGGGTCACGCATATTCGGCCAGAAACGTTCTTCCTCTTCCATCCACTCTCCAACTCCGTGTTCTGGTGATGAAGACGGGTCGCTCTTCGTAGTGAGCGACTGGGAGTCAGTGGGAATGACTGCGCCAGAAGGCGAAGACGGTCGCCGTTCCGTTTCGGGTGCGTTCAGGGTTGCTGGCGGCAGGGAGTCCGGTTGTGCGCCGGGATGGAGGGATGCATGGTTGAGCTCACTAGTGAACCACGGGGCGTGATCCAAACGTAGTTCCATGGGGATAAACGTTGAGCGCCCGAGGTCACCCTGTCGGAGAAACTGTCCGGCATCAAAGCCCTCTTGTTGATCAGCTACGACGATAGATTGAAGCCTCTCACCCAGCACTGCTTCCACCGCGGTTTCAAATTGAGGAGCGGAGGAAAAGAGGTCAGCAACCAGCCCATGAAGGCCGGGTTGGTCCCGTTGCATGACGGATCGGACGGCGTCGGAGCAACCTTCGTAATTGGCACGAATTTGTTGAAGAGATTGAAGACGTGACCTGTGGTTGACCACCTTCTCCCTGGTGAGATCGAGTTCGCTTTCTGTAACTTCCAGGGCTTCTTTGAGGCGTTTACGTTCCTCATCTGCTTGGGTTAGTGCCTGTTCTTGCTCGAATTTTCCTTCTCGCTGCTGGACCAATGCTTGGGAGTGTTCATCGAGTTGTTTGCGGGCTTCGTCGGAACGGGTTCGCGCCTGAGCAGCATCATCCGTGGCTGCTTCAGTGCGAAGGGTGAGCTCTTCCTCTCGCCGGAGCATGTTTTTGAGAGCATTTTTTTGTTCGGCCACCGCTGTTAGGTGCTCCACCATCGCCGATTTGTCGGTGTCTAGGTGGGAAGACTGGGTGTGTATTTCTTCCTTGAGGGCTTCTAGAGCAATTTCCCGGGCTTCTAACTCCCGATTTTCTTCGGTCGCGCTAGCATCGAGAGAGTTTTCGATGGTCTCCGTCTCTTGTTGCTCCGCTTGGAGTTTCGTTTTTTCGGTGAGGAGAGACTCTTGTTCTTCCTGGGCTTCTTCGATCTGTAGCTGGAGCTTAGCTTCTTCCTTTTGGAGAAAAGCGACATTCTGTCGAGCGAGATCGAGGCTCTTCTCGTGTTCGTAGGCGGAGGCCTCACGTTTGCGTAGATTAGATTCATCTACCTGGAAAACGTCGGAGGATTGGAGCAGGTCTTGCTGTTCGGCATCACAGGCGGCTTCTTCGTTGGATATGTCGCTTGTGAGGGTGTTGGAGCGCTGAGATTCGAAATGCTCACAGGCGTTTATTTCCAGTAGTTTGTGAGCGGAGCTATGCAGATCGAGGTCGCGTAATTCGGTCTTAATTCTTCGATATTTCTCCGCTTTCTTGGCTTGCCCCTCCAGGGTTCGCAAGCGACCTTGCAGTTCAGTTACAAGGTCTGTCACTCGCAAAAGGTTTTGTTCCGTGGCTGCGATGCGTCGCTCCGCCTGTTTTCGCCGAGCCTTGTAGCGACTGATGCCTGCCGCATCTTCAATTAACGCTCGCCGTTCCTCTGGTCGGGCGGTCACGATGAGCCCGATGCGGCCCTGTTCGATTATGGCATAGGCGTTCTTTCCTATGCCGGTGCCCATAAAGAGGTCCAAGATGTCGCGAAGTCGGCAAATGACCTGGTTGATGGCGTACTCGGAGGTTCCGTCTCGGTACAGTCGACGGGTCACCTGAATCTCTTCGTGATGCTGGTACTCAGGCGGCACCAGGGCCCCGTCGTTTTTAAAGGTTATGCTGACCTCGGCCATCCCTGCGGGGCCGCGAGTTTCGCATCCAGCAAAGATAATATCCTGCATACCAAGCCCGCGGAGGTGTTTGGCAGACTGCTCACCCATAACCCACCGAATGGCATCCACAATGTTCGATTTGCCGCAGCCGTTGGGACCAACTACTCCGGTGATGCCATCTCCAAACTTCAGAACGGTTCGGTCCGCGAAACTCTTGAAGCCCTGAACCTCTAGCCGGCGAATTTTCATGAGCTCCGGAACCCCTACTAGGCGAGCTTCCGGCTGGCAACCCCATCCCTTGGGTGTCAAAGGGTACCTACGTACGAGATATAGGGGTCAGCGGCGGGGTTGCGGGGTTTGGAACGAAACAGGAGACCGAACCAAAAGGCAGCAAAAAGGTGAAACCTGCAGAAAACGCAGGCCCAATGGCCCCGTTATGCTAAAACTACGAAAAATCTCGCGTCAATTTTGGGTCCTGGTGTGTGTGGGAAGAGTAAGTAGGGCGTGTCTTTAACCTCCGGACCGCGTTCTGACTTGTATCTAGCGTTTGTGAGGGGCTGGTGGCTTCACCACCCTTTCAGGCCCCTCGATCGGCTCTGTACATCCAGTACTCTCCCTCCGTGGCCGACTCCTCACAAACGCAGGCTACGGCGTCATTTCCGCAGCCGGAGTGTAAAGACACGCCCTAGCTCTTTCGCCGAGACGGCTATAGTTGGGACGAAAGCCCGTTATTGAAATAGGCGGGTGAACCGGGTGTCGGACCTAAAGGGGTCAAATCGACGGTCCATTTCAACCCAAGCCCGGGTGCGCTCGGGGTCGAGTTTGATCGCTTGTCTCAGGTGTTCAAAAGCATCATCTGGCCGAGACCAGTCCACGTACAAGGTTGCTAGGTGGTATGGCACAAGCACTTCCTGAGTATTGATTTGCAGTGCGCTTAGGAATGCTCTTTCCGATTCTTCATAGAAACCCTGGAGAGCATAGGCGATGCCAAGGTCTATCCAAGCCTCTAGATTCTGGGTTTCTGTTTTTACTACGTCTTTGAGGTGCCGAATGGCTTCCGCGAACTCCCCGATATCGATAAGGGAAGCGGCAAGCTCTTGTTTTGCTCCGAGATCGTTGGGGTCGAGACTGCAAGCAACACGGAACTCGGCAATGGCTCTTTCATTGTCACCGGCTTCAACGAAACATAGGCCGAGATTGACGTGCGCATCAGCGTACTCGTACTCTAAATTGATAGCTTGATGGTACTCGTCAATGGCCATGTCTTGCCCATAAGCGGAAAGAAAGCAGGCGAGGTTGTAGTGCGCGTTAGGGTTGTCTGGTTCCAAGCGGAGCGCTTTGATGTACGACTCCAGTGCGCTTAGAAATTTCCCCTGCTGCGCGAAAACTCGGGCAAGATTGTCGTGCGCGTGAGCGGAGTCGGGGTCGAGATCAATGGCGCGAGCGAACATTTTGGCTGCCTCGTCAAGCCAGTTACGGTCGGCAGCCTCGATACCCCGAGCATTGTACAAGTCAGACTCTTGTTGCCGTTTGATACGTTCGCGGTCGTCGTCGGCCATGATCTTACCCGAGTATAGTCAGATGAGTCCGCCTCAGCATCAGCTGATACAGCGCAATACGCACCGGTTGGGAACCGGTCAATCGGTTTGCTCTCTCCCGTTGGCACTATTCCGACTCGGAAGACCCTTAGAGTATATCCGCTTCCTGATCGCTGGTGGGTAAATGTTAAAGCTTGTCGGTTGTATTAGCAAATAAGGGGGTTGCGTAGCGCACAATCGCTCATCAAGAGACATTAATGCTACTTTGGCAGAGTCTTCGCTGAGTGGTTAGTTGAAGACTTTGAACATGCTAGGGCTCCACTCAAAGGCGCTTCAATGTAAGTGTGTTTATGTGTGATCTGCCTTACTTGTGGGGCGCGAAATCCATTTTTGCGGATAGAACTTCGCTGCTCTGTCTCCGCCGTTTTCGTAAGAGCATTGAACTTGAAGCGTGAGATGGTTCCTCCGCTAAAGTCATCACAAAAACTGAATCTGTTCACCCTATACCCTCCTGTAGTAGCGGCAGTGAGGATTGGGATGAGGGCGTCAACTATGACTTATGCAGGAACCAACGAAGGACCTTGGCCAAGTTTAGTTATGGGCCCAGATCTTTGGTGGGATAAGGAGTGAGAGATAGTCCTTGTTTGAGTTCAACAGCCCTGGGGCTGTGTACTAGTAGCCTGCTAAATATGGCCTGAAGCCTACCACCCTGCCATGCTACTTCGGACCAAAGTGTCGAGTACCTGACCAGAAGGTAGGTTTCAGGCCTTCTTTTGAGCCTATGTCGTAAAGTTATTCGTCACGCGATGACTCGAGCACATCGTTAACGGATGGGAAACGAGTGATCTCCGTCCGCGCGATGCGCCAAGCCTGTTGGACTATCCATGATAGCGAGCGATCTTGTCGGTTCGCTTCGTCTTGGATTTCTTTCAACATCTCTTCTGGGAAATAGAGAGATTGTTTTCGCTTGTCGGTATTTGCCATTCGCTCCTCGCCCGCCCTAATCCTCGACGCCGTCGTCGAGGTGCGATGCTAGTAAAGCATCGGATGGCCCGGAGATGCTGTCAAGAAGGGTGCGTGGGGCGCCTCTGGCATCTTGTGTGTGAGCGGATTTGCGTCGCAATTTGGGTCGGTTGTGAGCGAAAAACGGGTGCTTTTCGCAAGAATTTCTTTAGGAGAAACTAGGGGTAGTAGATGGCTTATAAAGGGTGTTTTTTCAGATGTTTATGTGAAAAACGCTAGTGTGTTACGAATAGAGTGATTGTTTGAGAGTTTACAATTGCGCAAATGATGCGGATGATCCGATTTCCAAACTTTCGGAAGGTAACGAAAGAGCGATTAGATGGCGGGTCGCATCTCGGGGTGGGCTTCAGCCTCACGAATAGAGACCATTCGACCCGCTTCTGGATCCCAAAGATCGAGGTCAAAGCAACGCCAGATGTCTATCAGTGAAAGTGAGGTTTTACCTGGGGCCTGGAGCTCGGGTAGGGCGTTCATCGTTTCCTCTAGACGATAAAATGGAATCGATGAGTTGAGGTGATGTACATGATGAAAACCGATATCGCCGGTAAACCATCGCATCACTGGGCCCCCGGTCATCATACTCGATGAAAGGAGCGCCGCCTCGGTGTATGTCCAGTTTTGGCGGTCTTTCATCACTGCATCAGGGAAGTTATGCTGGGCGTAGAACAGGTAACTACCAAGTGCGCAGCTGAGCATGACCGGAAACAAGAAAGCGAGAAAAGCAGTTTCAAAGTCTGCGATATAGGTAATGAGGGCTACGCTGGCATAATGGATGACTAAAGACCACATGGCTGAGTAATTACGGGTGGGGTTTTTGATGAGTGGTCTGATGACCATTCCCAGCAAAAATACCGTAAAGTACCCAAAGATCATGTTTACTGGGCCACGGGCCATCCTATACAGGAGTCGCTGAAAACTGGATGCTTTACGCCACATTCGGACGGTGAGAATCGGAAAAGAGCCTATGGAAGCACCTACGATTTTTGCGTTATGTGAGTGGTGATAGTTGTGGGAGTCTTTCCACACTCGGTCGGGAACTAAGATCAAAAGTCCGTACAGTCTCATGACTAGCTTCCCGAGTGGGGAATCACGAAACAATGCGCCATGCATCGTGTCGTGATAGAAGATAAACAGTCGAACGTTCGTGAGGCCTAAAACGATGGCACCGATGTACCTAAAGGGGCCAGCAGGTTTCCATGCGGCAGCCCAAAAACAGACCGCTGCAACCGCAACGGTGGTTATGAACAATCGCCAGGTTGTCCAAGAGTCTTCTTCGCTAAAGGGCTTAGAGGCCCGAATGAGCTCCGGACCACTGCGGGGATGACCACTAAGACGGGGCGAGCCGGGAATATCCGAGACTGTACCACGCTCCATGTCCACACTCATGGGGGCTTCAATGACACTGATTACCTCGGTTTGGAAGTCAATGTATGCTGGATCAGCGATGTCGGTGAAGGTGTAAATAGCACTGTGGGGAGTGTGTTAGCCCTTAGTTTGGGGGCTGTATAGGGTAAGAATTTGATAATAAAGACGATATTGACCGAAGACTCAACCGGATGAGCAACAATATAGTTGATAGGTGTAAACCCGGAATGAGAAAAATAGCTATTCACTCCAAAACCTTAAGAGATGATTGACGTAAGACCGTCATGGACAGCGCTTACAGCAAACAAGTGGCCGCGCAGCGGGGCATAGTCCGGCGTGGAAGCAGGAACCTGGGTTCAACCCAAGTGATTTCTGCTGTGTATACCCGCTCTCATTTCTTTGCTGGAGCAGATCCGCGTACACCTTGTTTCTTTGTGCCTGATTTCGGGAGTGTTTGTCTGGCTCGTCAATAGTCGAGCGCGTCCGCGTCGGCATCCTCAGCCCGCTCCATAATAAAATGGTATCGAGGTTGTGGGTCTTTTCCCATGAGGGATTGCATGACCACCACACTGTCTTCGTCGAGTTGCACGCGAAGGGCACGGCGGGTTTTTGGAGCGAGTGTAGTAGTTTTTAATTGTGCTGCGTTCATCTCACCCAATCCCTTGAACCGCATGATGCTCGGTTTTACGTTCTTAGGCAGTTTTTTGAGGATCCGGTCTTTGTCGCCATCATCGAGCGCCCAGAATACTTCTTTGCCGGCCTCGATTTTGTATAGCGGGGGTTGAGCGAGGTAGATATGTCCGTGCTCCACTAGCTCTGGCATGTGTTTCATGAAAAATGTCAGCACCAGTGTTGCGATATGATGGCCATCGGGGTCTGCATCCATGAGCAAGAAGATTCGTTCATATCGCAGTTTAGAAAGATCGAGTTTCGGGCCAATACCGCAGCCCAAGGCAGAGACAATGTTTCCGATTTCCTTGTTTTCGAGCACCTTTGACAGACTACTTTGCATGGTATTGATGATCTTGCCCCTAAGAGGAAGCACGGCCTGGGTGCTTCGATCTCGTCCTTGCTTTGCGGTACCGCCTGCCGAGTCTCCCTCCACAATAAATAGCTCTGAGTTCGCGGGATTGGTGCTTGAGCAGTCGTGGAGTTTGCCGGGTAGATTGAGTCTATGACTGACCGCCGACTTTCGTTGCACCTGTGCGGCCGCCGCCCGTGATGCCTCGCGTGCACGGGCGGCGGTTTCGACTCGATAGCAAATCTGGTCCGCGGTGGTTGGATTATGGAGCAACCATTGTTCCAGGGCGGGGTACACCATGGACTCCACCAAAGGCTGACACTCTGGGTTGTTCAGTCGGCCTTTGGTTTGGCCCTGAAATTGAGGTTCGCGGATATATACAGATAGTATGATGATGACACCTTCACGGATATCTTCTGCCGTGATGGTTACGCCTTTGGGGTTCCGCTTGCTTGCCTTCATATAGGCTCGTACAGCTTTAACAACAGCTTGTTTGAGACCCAACTCATGGGATCCACCGTCTCCGGTACGGACCCCGTTGGCATAGCTAAGGATATTCTCGGTAGTGCCATCGGTCCAGCTCAGAATGACTTCGGTCCGAGGATACACCGAATGTGAAAAGATAAATGGCTCCGGGTGAGTAGGGGTACGTTTGGTTTCATTAATCACCTTGGGCAGAAAGTCTTTTAGCCCTCCGGGGTGATGATAGATGGCCGTTTCTTCTTCGGCGATACTTTCGTAGTGTATCGTGACTTCTGGGTGCAGATAAGCCTTGGCGTCTAAGAGGTCCTTAATTTTCTGGGTATCAAATTTTAGTTTGGGCCCAAAAATCTCGGGGTCGGGGCGAAAGTGGACCGAAGTGCCGTGCTTACGACTCGCTTTACCCTTTTTAAGCGAGGTGATTGGTAGACCTCGGGCATACTGCTGACTCCATTCGTATCCATCACGTCTGATGACGAGGTTCATTTCTTCACTCAGAGCGTTGACGACAGAGGAGCCAACCCCGTGGAGTCCTCCAGAAACATCATAAGAGCCCCCATCAAACTTTCCCCCTGCGTGTAGAGTGGTTAAGATGACTTCTAGGGCTGGCTTTTTGTATTTCTTCATCTTGGCGATGGGGATGCCGCGCCCATCGTCTTCAATAGTTACTCCACGATAGTTTTCATCTAGGGTGACTTGGATAGTGTGAGCGTGGCCGTTAATGACTTCGTCGATGGAGTTGTCCAGAATCTCTCTTAGGAGATGATGATATCCATGACTGTCGGTGCCACCGATATACATGCCGGGTCGCACTCGTACTGGCTCGAGACCTTCGAGTACCCGGATGTCTTCACTGTCGTATTTCTTGTTTCGGCTGGTGTGCGCCACTATGAGTTGTCCTCTACATCTAAGGTAGGAATCGTGATTTTAGGGGCATCGTAGCTGCCAAAGCCGCCGCGCTTAATTAAGGCTTTGCCGCGTCCTCCACGAGGGCCAGCGATGATTTGGGGATGGAGCTCGAATTTCTTTCCTTTATCCGAGTAGACGACGAGCGGGCTTACGTTGTCCGCAGGCGTAAGATGTGCGGCTAGGATTTCGGCACTGGGATCCATTTTCATCAATACCGAGCCTTTTCCTGGACGGGTCAACAGTGACAGTTCTTCTAGTTCCACGGCAAGTGCGTGTCCGTCGGTAGCAGCTGCTATCAGCCACCCGGGCTCATCCAGCCCCGAAAGCTGATCCTCACCCTGGATGAATACGTGCATCAATGTATCGTTATCGTTCAGTCTCGCGAACTTTCGGCCGTTACGATTGGAGGGTTCGCGGTGACTGTATAGGGGAAAGCGCAATGCTTGTCCCCGACGGCTGATGGCTACTCCATATGGTGGGCAAGGAAGCCCATCCTCATAGACCATTTCTTGTTTGGGGAAGGGAATCTGACGGGGATCAAAGCTTACCGCCCCGACAACCATCTCGCCGTCACTAAACTTAAATAGTTTTTGAACCGGATCACCATAGCCCGTGGATGCAGGAATGTCAGCCACCCTACATACGTAGCAGTGGCCTTTGCTAGAGAAGAATCCAACTGTGCTTCGGGTGGAACCCGTCAAACAGGTGAGGACCTCATCTCCTGGTTTCACCCGGGTTGAGGACAGGTCTTTGATCGTCTGCTGACGCTTCACCCACCCCTGACGGGTCAGGATTACATAGGCGTCTTCATCCACGATGAAGTCTTCTGCGGAGTACTCTGAATTGGCTGCTTCCGCGGCGTCCCCGCTCAGAATGTCGGTTCGACGTTTGTCCGCGTATTTAGACGCTACGTTCACCAGTTCTTGGTCAATATGGTTCCAGAGTCGCTCGGGATCACCTAGTAGCTGTTGAAGACGATCCACCTCCTTAGCTTTTTGTTCAGCCTCTTCTTGAATGACCAAAATCTCCAGTTTGGCTAAGCGGTACAGGCGAAGCTCTAAGATGGCATTGGTTTGTTCTTCATCGAGGTCAAACCGAGCCATAATTTGTGCGGCAGCATCCTGCCGTCCATCGCTGGCTCGTATCAGAACGATGATCTCATCGAGCGCGTCGAAAACGCGAATCAGACCGTCCAAGATATGGAGACGCTTTTCGAGTTGATCTAGCTCGTGGGTGAGTCGCCGGGTGACAACCTCGAGGCGGAAATCGAGAAAATATTTCAGTACGCTGATTACGTCCAATCGACGAGGTGCAGGTACATCTCCAACTTCAGAAGGGACCAAGCAGGTTAAGTTGACGCTTACGTTGGACTGAAACGGGGTGTGTTTCGCGAGGTAGGCCATGATCAGCTCCGGATTTTGGCCTTTTTTTAGTTCTAAGACGATCCGCACGTCGTCGGTGGATTCATCACGGACGTCCACGAGACCAGGTAGCTTTCGGCCTACGATAACGTCTGCGATTTTTTCGATAAGCGACTTGGTTTCGACCGCGTACGGGACGGAGGTGATCACCACCAACTCGACATTCTTAACTTTCTCTACTTTCCAGGTCCCTCGAACTTTCAAGGTCCCGTGCCCTTCAGTGTAGACCTTACGAATCTCTGTTTTAGTGCTGACCAACTCTCCGCCAGTTGGGAAGTCTGGTCCTTTTAGCTTGGTCATCACCTTCGAAAGTGGCGCGTCAGGCTCTTTGATGAGCAATCGGCAGGCGTTGAGGGTTTCACCTAGATTATGGGGAGGAATGCTGGTTGCCATACCTACCGCAATCCCTTGAGCCCCGTTCACCAGCAGGTTTGGAAATGCAGCCGGAAGGACCACAGGTTCTTTATTTTGCCCGTCGAACGTAGCCCGAAAATCGACGGTGCTTTTGTTGATCTCCTCGAGAAGAGCGAGGGCCACCGGTTGGAGCTTGGCCTCTGTGTAGCGATATGCGGCCGCTGAATCTCCGTCGATTGAGCCAAAGTTACCTTGGCCTTCGACAAGAGGGGCGCGCATGACCCAATCTTGCGTGAGTCGCACCAGCGCATCATAGACCGCACCATCCCCGTGTGGGTGGTACTTGCCGATGACGTCTCCGACGATTCTTGCACATTTTGCCGCCTTTGCATCAGGCAAGACGCGGATCACCGAATGCATGACGTACAAAATGCGGCGCTGCACTGGCTTGAGGCCGTCTCTCACATCGGGAAGGGCCCGGCTCGTGATCACGCTTAGCGCGTAGTTCATGTACAAGCGTTGGGCTTCTTCGCTGAGGGCCACATTGAGAATTGTACTGTCCATACGTTCAGAAATTTCTCATGGGGACGGCGGGCTGAAAAGAGCCACACTATCCCCCGTGTTCTACGGAAACGACTTAACGAGCTGGTGAATAAGCGTCAATGCGGCGAGGTCATCCAGCGAAGAGAGGTGTAGACGGCTGCACAAGGCCAAGAGCGTACCCTTGGTATACAGTTGATAGGGCAGGTTGGTCTTGTGCCGACCTAAGGCCCGCGTTCAGCTGGCGACATGAGTAGTCCGGTTTCCCCGGTAGAACTTCGTTCAGACACGTTTACGCGCCCCACATCGCCAATGATGGTTGCGATGATGGAGGCTGAAGTAGGGGATAATGTATGGGGGGAAGATCCGAGTGTTGAGGCGTTGGAGGTGCACACAGCCGCAATGTTTGGAAAGGAGGCGGGCTTGTATTGCCCGTCGGGGACGATGTCCAATCAGGTGTCGCTAGTGGCGCATCTGCGGCCCGGAGAAAGCGTGATATGTGCTGATACTGCACATATTCATCTGTACGAGGGTGGGGGTATTTCAGCGAATGCTGGAGCTAGTACCCAGTTACTAAGGAGTGACCGGGGTCGATTTACGGCGACTCAGGTAGACGAAGCCATTTACCCTGATGATCCACACGTGCCGATTTCTACGGTGGTGGCCATCGAAGACACTGCGAATCGAGGAGGTGGGGCTATCTGGGACACGAGAGAAGTCGGCGCGATCGCGGAGCTATGCCGTCGCCGGGGACTGAAATTTCACCTGGATGGGGCAAGGGTCATGAACCGACTGGTGGCTACTGGTGAATGCCCTCAGCAGTATGGATCTCATTTTGATTCGATTTCTATCTGCTTATCGAAGGGCTTGGGGGCACCAATGGGATCGGTGCTCCTTGGCTCAAAAGATTTTATTCACCAAGCTGAACGGATAAGGAAACGAATGGGAGGCGGAATGCGCCAGGCGGGCTACATGGCAGCGGCCGGGTTGTACGCGCTGGTTAATCACGTGGACCGACTGAAGGAAGATCATCGCCATGCCACTCAACTAGCGAAGGCATTGCTGGCTCACTCTGACGTTGTGGAAGTCTTGCCCACCGAGACGAACATTGTTCTGTTTCGACCTGCAGAGGGTGAGCTTCGGCGCTGGATAGACACCCTTGCCGAACACGGTGTGAAAGCAGCACCCCTTGGGCCGTGGATCCGGTTCGTTACCCACCTGGGTGTAAGCCAGCAAGATATAGCGAGGGTGGTGATGGTGCTAGAGCAGCTCTAGTCATGCGGATGGCTGAACTCGGTGAAGGTATTAATGAGTTTCAAAATACCTGAATTTAGTCTGCTTACAGTCCACCAGAGCTTCTCCGTGAGCTAGCTTATGGTGAGCCGCCTCCGACTCGTTGCCAGCTAACTTTACTAACACGACCAGGGCGTGTCTTTACCCTCCGGTAGCGGAGCTAAAGGCACTCCCTAAATTACGGCTGGGAAATCACGGCGACCGGGGAAGTCGATATCGCATGCATGACAGATCATAGAATAGATGTCTGCCTCAGTCATATGAGTCTGTGGGGTGGGTTCACCGGTGGTCGGGTCAAAGCCATACGTCAAGGCAGTGTTGGCATCTACGCCACCATATACTCGGTTACCCTTTATCATTGGGGATATGCAAACGACTCCGTTATTTAGGTGATGCCCTGAACCCCCAGAGGAGACTTTGTCTCGACCAAATTCAGTGGGCATGTAGATGAAGCTTTGATCCCACATCGACTTGCCGTTGCCGTACTCAGTGGCCTTAAGCAGGTCTACTAAGGCATCAGTCACTTGGAACATCCGGCTCCACATCGCATTTTGGCCGGAGCGGTGGTCAACGTGAGACCAGTCAAAGGCAATCGGCGAATTGAGGGCCCGAGCTTCTTCGCCTTCAACAAATGTTGGGGAAGGAACGGGACTGATGGTTATCGCACTGGATAGCCCACTTTTGGCCATGAGATAGGCAAGGGCCGCCTGAGCTTCGAAAGGGCTAATTTCGAAGTTTGGCAACTTGGATTGTAGCAGTTGCACCTCAGGAGAAGGTTCCAGACCAAAGTTACTTACCGGCTGTCCGCTTGGTGTCGTGGCGGTCATAAGCAGTTTAGATATGAGGCTCTGAGTCTCAATATCTTGAAGCGCTTGGGCCCGAAGGCTTTGATACCTCATTACCTGGCGAGATTGGCCGAACCGCTTGATGAATGAACTCTGGGCTTCTAGACGGCTTCGTACCGCTCGAGCGCGGGAGATGGCGGATGCTGAAGGAGCGTTGAGCAGACCTAGATAGCCGTGGGTGGTGAAGGCAAATGATTGAGGATCTGAAATAGATTGCACCCGAGCCCAGGCCGGTACACTGGTGTCGTCTCCAACACCGTTGTATGTATCGGCGGCCATGCCCACGGTTGGAATAGCCAAGCCTTGCCCCCACCGCATACTGAATACTTCTTGAAGAGATCGCCCTCCGTTGACACCATTACCCAACACAGCGCGTTTGGCTCCAACGTTGTGGTTTACGCTGCTCACGGTCTGGGTGAAGGTAGCGGTGTCTGCGGCGTGCTTCGACAGGAAGGTGGCAATCGGGAAATTGTCACCAAGGGCCACCGTATCTAGGATGGAGTTGTCCAATATAATGGGAGCTCGAAGGTTAGATCCTGATGGCTGCTCGATTTGAGCTTCTGTGTAGGATGCGGGTCCGGTCAACATAGGCATTAGGCTATCAATGATAGATCCTCCGCCGGCGGCCCCAATAACAAATAGAAATCTCCGTTCACTGTTATTCGTTTGTGCTTGAGACCTACGAGAAAGAAGAGAGCCAGCTCCAAACGCGGCGGTAGCGGTGGCGGTGGCGCGTAGAAAATTTCGTCGATGATAGACAGAATGGTTCATAGCATCTCCTAAAGAAAGATAAATTCCACTGATGTTCCAATAGAATAACATGATCCAATAGCTACGTCGCGAAAGCTTGTGCCTGGCACAGCTAATTCTCGAAGTTCAACTAGTTCTTCATCTGTAGGATCTCGCGATAGTAGCCGTTGGTAGAGGGTTCGGTTTTGAGCGTCTAGTTGGGTGATATCTTGGGCGGAACCATTGGTATCGCGACCAAGAGGATACTGGGTAAATATGGTTGGTGGGCTGGCCGAGTCCTGGTCTACGCGCTGGATGCATGCCATCAACACCACTCTGTCAATAGAGAGGGGGGTGGTTAGAGCTGGCTCAGCAAGAGATGTAAGACGACCCTGCATAATAGGGTTGTGGCCACCGAGATTGGAAAGATGTACCTCGTTGATACAGTTTAGTGAGTCCAACTCGGTGCATAGTTGGTTGGTGGGGATTTCTAACGCCCGAGAAAGATCTTTCTCTACCGCTCGGTATCGTTTCCAAATGACTACTTGGTTGTTCCCAACAATTTCGTCCCCCTCGTTAGGGGGGGGGGGACTATTGGGAGCGTCGGGGTCAACGGGGTCTCGTGGGGCTTCTGGGGTGTTGGGAGCCGCTGGAGTGGTATCTTGATCATCCGCGTCGGTACGAGGTTGGAGCTCAGGCACACATGCTGTTGAAAGAAAGAATAAGGTAACAATACATGTGTTGTGGTCGGCCTGAAACCGTTTCATGGTGCACCTCCGAAGAGCGTGGAGTCGATCATTTTGTGCAGCATTCGATTAACTGAGTAATTATTTGAAGATAGTTCTTGTTGAAGATCTCCAACCATCTCTTTATCAGTGATAGTTGGTTCTCGGCTAAAGACGAAATTAAACATCGTACCGATAAGTGTTTCTGCAAACTGGGGAGAGTTTGCAGCTACCTGGCACCACTCGCTCAGGTCGCCGACGGGTTGTCCAAAAATATATCCATCAGCCCCCCAATTTGTTCTCTTCGCGTTGAACTCGCCGAATGGATTGCCGAACAGCAGACCTATGTTACCGAGTAAGTCGATCCCGTCTTCATTGGTTGCGACTTGAATGCCATTGTACGTCGAGAATGAATACGCAAGGGGATCTAAAGTACTATGGCAAACGGCACAATCGGGTGCATCAATATCGATGTTGTCCACATCCCGTGGCTCACCGCCCACGGGGAATAAACCTTCACCGAGTGAGAGGTTCATCCCGAGGTATTCTTTATAAGTATGGGCCGCAGTGTTACGTGGAACGAGAGCAAACATAGTGTTCCGCACCAAATACCACTGAGTTGTAATCATACCACATCGCTTATCCGCCTGAAGCGGTTGCCCAGTTCCGAGACTAATACGGTCACCGAACTCAAATCTCTGCTCTTTGGGAATGATGTCCGTGGTTGTGGTTCCATCTTGGTTGACATGATAATCAGCTAGCAGAAGTTCGCGGGCGTCCCTATCTCCGGTCATGACATAGCTAAATAACCGGTAGTCCCAATCATCATTAGCCAAGCTGACTTCGCCATTTTTATCGATAGCTTCAAGTGGTCCGATTTTAGGATCGGCTATGCGATACAAAGCTTCGTCTTTCCAGAAACTGGAGTTCAAACACTGCGACAAGTGTTGGTGAACAAGGGCTCTGGGGTCTGAGGCTGTATTCAGCTCCTGGAGCTCCTCATAAGTTGGTGACTGACCGCAAAACACTACACTGACCCGCTTGAGGGCTGTTTGTGGATCCCAGTTTAGGTCTTCGGTAGGTGGTGGAACTAGGTTGTCGGCCAGACCGGGGGATGTTCCAGCTAGGAGTTCATCAAAATTGATGGAGCCGTCTTCATCGCTATCGAGATCATGTATTTCATTCACGGCTGAGCCTAGATGCAGAGAAAAGTCGTTGAGTGTGTATTCGGGATAGGTCCTAAGCACAGCTAATAGATCTCCACCGTAGAGATTCAGCTGTGGGGCCGCAGTGTGACACAGTGAGCAATCGGGGGTAGCGGCTCCTTGACAGATAGCTGCGGCAGGTGAGGCGATACAAAATGCTGCTGGAGCATTTGGTCGACTTTCGGCGGTACCTCCAAGGAAGAGCATTCCCGCCGCACTTGCGAGTACGAACCCTGAATGAGGTACATTGGAAAATGAGTGTATGTGTATGTTCACCTTAACTCCTGTTTTTTGGAACATGGTCATTAAAGATCACGTTGGGCTATTTGACTATGAGGGGAGGGTGCCAGTTGCAACCTAAATACTCCCTGCGGTGAGATGCTCCGTCATGCGATTTCTGTCAATGGTGGTACAGGCAAAGCTCAAGGCGGCGACATATGTCATCGGTGATGCTCGCATTGAGACTTATGATAAACTAAGTATATATCTACATTCTCCTCTATCTCTATGCATGTAGTTCAACGAAGTTTAGTTGGTGAGTCTAAGTTATTCCGAAGATTTTCAACTGGTCGAGCGGTGAGGGAGAGTCGATCGAATCTTCAGAGCTTAAACTCAGTTTAGGCAATTCTGTCACAATGGTAGGGATAGATTATATGATGATGAGGCTTGTCCTCAGGTCATGGCGAGGCTAGTCAGTAGGCTGATTTTGTGGGTACATATGAGAAAAGAGACAAACAGGGTTTGGGTGAGTGTATATAAGGAAACGAGATAGATGTGCTTGAAGATGGAGTGGTGTGTTCTATTGTTGTCGCGCGTTGATTCCAAGCGGAGAGCAAACTAGGGCGTGTCTTTACACTACGGACCGCGTTCTGACTTGTTTCCCGCGTATGTGAGGGTTCGGTGGTTTCGCCCCTCTTTCGGGCCTTTCGGCCGGGTACGTCCAGTACCCTCCCTCCGAGGCCGACTCTTCAACTCCGGCTACGGTGTCATCTCCGCAGCCGGAGTTTGAAGATGCGCCCTAAATTGGGCGTATTTGAGCCGCTGTACAGCAAAGACCACTTGAATTGATTCTGTAAGAATCAACAAGTGGTCGCGCAGCGGAGCATAACCCGGTGTGGAAGCAGGATCTTGGGTTGAACCCAAGTGATTTCCGCTGTAAGTAGGTAGGCTTGAGCATGTTGATAGATTTGGATGTGCATTTATTGTTGAATCTAGCTACGGGATAGGAGCAGGGAAATTGCCTCCTTATGAACTATACCATTAGACGCAACAAGTCTTGGTGTTTCAACGTGAATGGGGCTTCCGTCATAAGCAGTCAACCGGCCCCCTGCGGCGGCGACCAGAGCCATGCCGGCGGCAATATCCCAAGGTTTCACGCCCCCTTCCCAGTAGAGATCGTAAGTACCATCAGCCACCATACATAGGTCTATGGATGCCGAACCGCAGCGCCGGAGACCGCGAATATTGAGGAGTAATATAGATGTCTCGTGGAGATTGTTATCTGGATTTGTTTTTCGGTCGTATGGAAAACCAGTTGCGCACAGCGCTTGATTGAGGGTTTTGGTAACTGAGGGTTGGCAGGCGACGCCATTTCGGTGTGCGCCGATTCCAGCGATACCTGTCCACGTGGTACCTAAAATCGGGGCGTGTACAACGCCGAGTAGAGGCGTTCGGTTGTGGCAAAGGCCAATGGATACCGAAAAAAACGGGTGCCCATGTGAGAAGTTTGTTGTGCCGTCTAGCGGGTCTATGTACCAAGTCAGGTCTTGGTCTCCTGACAGCTGGGGAAGTTCTTCACCGATAATATTATGGTGGGGGAAAAGGCTATGGAGCCGTTTCTGTACAAGTTGTTCGACTCTGAGATCATATTCGGTTACAAGATCAATGGCTCCCTTTAGCGTGATGTCGGGTCTTTTACGGTAGCCTTGGTCTAGTAGTTGACCGGCTTCGAGAGCAATCGCCTTTACGTGGGGTAGAGCTTTTTGGAGTTCGTCTTGGTTCATGTGACCCTGATAGCCGCAGAAGCTTAGACTCAGTTCAAGCTATATCTGATGAAACTGGATTTGAAGCGGCTTCCGGCTATGGAGATGACGCCGTATCCCGCGTGTGTGAAGGGTCGTCCCCGGAGGGAGGGTACTGTATGTACCCGGCTGAGGGGCCCGAAACCGTGGCGAAACCACCGAGCACTCTCAAATGTGGGAAACAAGTCAGAAAACGGTCCGGAGTGTAAAGACACGCCCTCGCTTCCAATCCTTCGACAGTCTGTAGTTTGGTAGTGAGAGTACATCAAAGACCCCTTGAATTGATTCTGTAAGAATCAACAAGAGGTCGCGCAGCGGGGCATAGCCCGGCGTAGAAGCAGGAACTTGGGTTCAGTCCACGGGATTCTGCTGGACTACCCGTGGTCGACCAGGTTTGACGGGATAAAAGAGAGGCGGATGTTTCCAAAAGAAGCATCCGCCTCCGGAGAATTCACCGCTAAAACGGCGAATTAACTAATTAACATTACACGAAGCGTATTTGCCTTTTGAGTAGCAAACTTCAGGAACGCCACTGAGATCTACGTTCCTAAGGGCGAACCGACTGCTTGAGCAGTCAGAGCGGAACACAGCTTCCTTCACGTTGCTAATGCTCGAGTTTTCGATCGTCCAATTGACTGGATAGCATCTTCCACCGTTTTCCCTCAGGACCTTACCTGCGTTGGTGATGATCGCGTTTCTCACAACTACTGTTGATCGAGCATTGGACTGGAAGACTTTGTCTGCTGCGTCTCGGGCAGTGATGTTACTGATAGTTACGTTGGCAGAGGACTTGATCGTGAGGGCATCCTCACAGACATTGGGCCAGTGAATATTGGTGATGGTGGCGTTGCCGTACACATGGATGCCGTCACCACGTGGCCCAACGATCACATTTTTCAGCGTTCCGCCGTTTACGCGGAAGACCGGATCCTGCCCTTCACCCTGAGTGCAATCCCCCCAAGTTGGGGTATAGGTCTTACAGCCGCCATCAAAGGTGCCATTGACCTGGATTGTGCTTGAAACTCGCACGTTACCTTGGGAGCTTGTACAGGACGAACCACGACCTGAAGGACTGGGACTTGGCTCTGGGTTCGGTTCGGGCGTAGAGTTGTTGAAGTCGCTGCAATCACTTGCAGTTCCAACACCTGGTCCCGTGACTTCGAGATAGTCGATGTTAGCGAGACCAGAGCCTTGGTTTGCTGTGAGGGTCACGCGCTTGGTGCCGCTACCAAGATTGAGCGTCACTGCTCCCGTGTTGTTCCAAGAGTCCCAGCCACCAGTCCCGGAGAAGTTTTGGGTTCTAACGTTGCTACCATTGATGCGGACATTACCCGAGCGATTGTCGGAGGTACCATTGGCATACTGCCATCGGAAGGTATACGAGCCCGATTGACCGGAAATACTCCAACCAACACTGGCCCCATTCGTGTTGTCGGTATTCGCGAAGCCATCGCCGGAAAACCCACCGTTGTTGTTATCGACTGAGCCGTTGACACCACAGAACCCTGGAGAGTTCTCCTGGATTCGGATGGTTGGGTTGGGGCTTGGTGCTGGAGCGGGCTCCGGTTCTGGAGCGGGCTCTGGATCTGGTTCCGGAGCGGGCTCTGGATCTGGGTTAGGACCCCCACAACTACTGGGCGTCACGACACCCGGTCCGGATACTTCGAGGTAGTCAATGTTTGCGAGGCCGGAACCTTGATTTGCTACCAGGCGCACCGTCTTGGTTCCCCCGCTGAGATTGAGCGTAACTGAAGTTGTTGTCCACGACTCCCATCCCCCGGTCCCCGGGAAATCCTCAGTGGAAAAGTTGCTGCCATTGACTAGAACCTGCCCAGAGCGGTTTGCGGTGGACCCATTTGCGTACCGCCACCGGAGGGTGTACGCCCCTGAGGGACCAGTAATGCTCCAGGTCACGCCTTGGCCATTGGCGTTTTCAGTGTTGGCAAAGCCATTCCCAGTGAAATTGCCGTTGTTGTTATCTACCGAACCGTCAACACCACAGAAACCGGAGGCATTCTCTTGAATCCGAGTGGTTGGCCCGCCGGGGCTTGGATCCGGGTCTATTGGATCTGGTTCCGGAGCGGGCTCTGGATCTGGTTCCGGAGCGGGCTCTGGATCTGGTTCTGCGGGGTTGGAGCAGTTACCACTCGATCTGCGCATACCGGTATTTGCACCTGCGGTGCTGCGAACAATCGATGGGACACAACTAGCTTGGTCCACTCTATAGCTATAGGGCACATTCACACTGCCGGTCGACCGGACATTTGGACCAGCCGGACGTTGGCTGCTGCTCGATTGCCATTCAACGTTGGAGAAAATATTGCCGCTGACCTCCCAGGTTCCGTTAGTATCGGTATAGAAGGTTCCAAGCGGATTGCGAGAATCAACAAAGTAGTTACCTTGAACGAGGGCTCGACCGCCAGCGCGGACGTTGATACCGGTTTCGTTGATGCCATCATAAAAATTGTTGAAAATATGCCCGGTCCCGTACCGAAAAAGAGGGGTTCGGGTGTTAATGTTTTCCCACCAGTTGTGGTGGTAAGTTATGTAGTTGTTTTGGTCGCTCTCGCTTGAACCTACCAAACCACCACGGCCAGAATTTCGGAAACGGTTATAAGATATAGTTACATACTGGGTGTTGTTCTTCATGTCGAGCAACCCGTCGTAACCTTCATTCTCTCCCCCAAAAGCCTCTAGGGTGCAGTGGTCAATCCAGACATTTCGAACATCCTTCTCCATCCCGATGGCGTCTCCGCCATTTGAGGTGGTGCCTCCGGATTTCTTAACATCACGAACATGAACATTCTGAATAATGATATTCGAGGAGTCTCGGATATGAATACCAATCTCATCAAAAACGGCACGACCCGAGCCCCGGATGGTGACGTTACTAACTTCCTTAATCTCAATCACGTTATCAGCGGTGTTGCAGCTATCGCCACTGACTTTTGAAGTGTTAGATGGGGTAATAGTCCCCGACACCTCGATGATAACCGGGGAGCTGCTCGACGAGCGGTTGCACAGTGCCTGGTGAATCTGGGTACCAGTACTCGCACGGACAACGGGGCCACCAGCACCGCCATCGGTGCCACCGTAGCCGACGATTTGTGCGTTGGCTTCGCCTGTCATGAAAAGAGCAAGTGCTACACCGACTGTTGCTTTCAGTCCTACGTAGCCTGCCTTAATATATAAAAATCTCACTTTTCTCCTCCAAAATTGGAACTCGAGCTGGTCTCTAAGGGCCTCCCATAGAGCATAGTTGCTGGTTGTTCCTCCGAGGCTCCCTAGACAAAATATAATGGAGCTCGAGTTTGCTTACATACATAAGCTCATTCAGGCTCCGCAAAAATCCAACCGACGTCAATGTGAGATTCGCTGATGAGATAGGAGGCAAGAATGCTCTGCAGAGCATTCTCCACCCTGCGACGGCAAACCATCTAACTCATTATTTTGAAGTATGATTACAAAGTTTGAAGTTAATGGTCCTGAATTTGGGCAATAATTTACGCTTGATAAGAATTTATGCAGAGACATTCACGAAGAGTGACAAGCTTGGTTCTACCTAAGAACAGCGAAAACTATGCTCTGCGGGCTCGGATAAAATAACGCGTATCTCCAGAAAATCCCAAATACCCTGATGTTTCATAGGGGGTATTACGGTACTTGGGGCCAAAATATTTATGACTCAAGGGATCAGAGTCTAAGTAACAAGTATGATTGTCATCATAATGGGCAATCTTGACCTCATTCGAGTTTAACTTCGCTCTCACATAATTTCTTAGAATGTATACATTCTAGATGTTATTGATGAACTGAAGCGAGTTGAGGTTCTGATTTTATGGTCTGCAGGCTGGGTATCTGCGTAATAGAGCAGAAATCCCTTGGGTTGAACCCAAGTTCCCGCTTCTCCGCTGGGGCTATGCCCCGCTGCGCGACCCCTTGCTGATTCTAAGAGAATCAATTCAAGTGGTCTTTGCGGTATTAGATGTTTGTATAACGAGGTGTTGATTGTTTGGGAGGGTTGGTATGCCCTTCGTTAAGATAATGTATACATAATTGATTCTTAGCACTCTACCCGTTGATGCAGAGGTGAGGGTTGGCTTAGCACATAAGCCGTCTGTTTCGTTAGCAGCCGGTTGATTTGGCCATGTGTGTAGCTGTCGAGCCCGGCTTTTCGTGAAACGCTCTGACGACGAGGCGAGCGTACCCGGCGGTACGTGACCGAGGAGAGACTTTTCGTGGTCAGGACGTTTCACGGAAAGACCGGCCGACAGATGCGTGCAGGGCTAGATCAACCGGCTGTTAGGGCCATCATGCCCTCTCGGATGTATCGGTTGTATTACTAATTGTAGTGGTCTTTACTGCAGAAGTTGGTTGGCTTGAATCCAAGGACCAGCGACTGCGCTTGCTATTGCTCTGCTGCATCAAGACCACTGGGCAGGAAACAGCAGGGATATACAGCAGAAATCCCCTGGGTTGAACCCGAGTTCCTGCTTCTTTGCGGGGCAATGCCCCGTTGCGCGACCCCTTGTTGATTCTTGGAGAATCAATTCAAGTGGTCCTTGCTGTAATCTTGGAGTTTCCAGCCACTAGCAGGCCATCTGAAAAGTGAGTTAGGCGCTTCGCGGGTCCTTTTTCCGTGAACGTCCGGACCGGCTTCGCCTTTCATCGGTTGCATACGCCCGGTATGCGCCCTCTTCATCCGGAGCGTTCCCCGGAAAAGAACCTTCGCGGATCACCCATCCCACTTCTCCGATGGCCAGCTAGTTCGCGCTACGTAGCAGCAGGGAGTCCTGGATACGTAGGGGGTAGGCTTTGCTGTGTAGGAAATAGCTCTTGCTTGTAAACGCCGACGAAATCTATGTGCCGAGTAGCTGGTTCATCGGATTCGTTCGTCTATTCAGGTTTTTGGACGAAGAGTTTAAAGCTCCCGTATTCTGCCCGGCCAGCAGTGTATAAGATCTTGAAGAGAGTTCGGTACGCGGTGCTTCGGTCGGCGATGATCGCAACGCGCCCGTGAAATTGTGCTCCTCCGTACTCCTGCACATCTTTGAAATATTGGGCCCGTTTCTCTAAGGCGTTATATAGTGGTTGCACTAAATAACTATTGGGCCCATCGGGAAGATCTTCGGTACGTATGTGGCTGTTGACGTCGAGTTGGGCCACAACCTCCTGGTCCACGAGAATAGCATTGGAGGTCACCATCAGTTGAAGCGCTTCTTGTACGTTTAGGTGGGTTGTTGAATGAGGTAAATTAAGGTTGGCTACGTTGACGTTGGATGACGAGGACGCAAAGCTTTGGATCAAAAAAACCAAAATAATGGTCATCATGTCCAGCATGGGCGTGATGTTGAGATAGGTGACGTCTTCCGAATGATCGCGCTTACGGCGCCCGGTACGCCGGCGCTTGCGGGTGGCATCATACATTGCCTGGGACGTTGGCCCGCCGGTGAATTGGATAGATTGGGTCATTCGGTATCTCCTGATTAGTTGATTTGAGTGAATGCCACGGCAGGAAAGAGTTGGCCTTGGTCATCCTCTCGGGTGGAATCTAAGGTCGCGACGATGACTTCGTAGGGAATGTTGTCATCAGCAGCAATATAGATCGCCTTAGTATCCGGAAATGCATTCTTGATGCCTCGCATTTTCACCGCGAGGCTGCGGAAGTTGTAGGCGCCGTCACCGAGGAGCGGAACGGTGGGAGGAGCTTTGGATACCCCTTCCGCCGTGACTTTTTGTTGAGCAGTGGCTGCGGTTTCGCCAGGGAGAACGCCTCCGACAGCTGCGATGTAAAAGCCGGATTGTGCGACACCTACCGTTAAGCGATCCAGCTTTGACGTATTCTTTTCGAATTGTTGGGCCGCTCCTTTGGTGTCTAGCGAAGCGTAGGTAGGGGCAGTGATGTCGATCATACCTAGGGACACCACTGCGGTTTGTGCCACGAGCATGAACATGATCAGGTTGATCATGATGTCGAGGTACGGAACGATGTTGAGCTCACCCTCCTCCTCACCCCCGGCCTTGACGGTCATTCGACCCCGCTGACGGCGAACGTAGGTTAGGTCGTTGTGACTGTAAGCGCCGGTGCCCGAGGGGACGTTTGGGGCCTGACGGTTGTTCATGGTTACCTGGCTCAGCGTCCTTCGGGTAGTTCAGCAACTGCTCGACGGGCGAGCATGTTTTCTAACTTCAAGCTGAAGAACTCGATCTCTTCAACAATTCGCTTCGCCTGTGAGCTGATAACCAAGTGGAAGAAGATGCAGAAGACGGCGATCACCAATCCGAATAAGGTGTTGTACATCGCCTCGGAGATGCCTTCCGTTAGGAGTGCTGATTTCTTTTCTGGAGCGGCAAATGATAATGCCTTGAAAGCGTTGATAAGTCCCAACACCGTACCCGCCAGACCAACCAACACCGTGATGTTGGCCATGGACCAAAGAGCTGCGATCCGTTTCATGATCGTAGGCGTCACGCTCAGTGTCTCCTCCTCGATAGCGTTACCTATTTCGAGAACGCCGCGGTTGGCACGCGTGAGTCCCGCTCGGAGAACCCGAGCGAGGGCGGACTTAGGAGCGGCATTACACAGCTTTACCGCCTTATCGATGTTGTCACTGACCACCAGTTTTTCGACCTGGGCCATGAAGCGTTCACCGTTGAGGTTTAACTGAAAAAACACTGCAATCATGCGGTCGATGACGATCGCTATCGAGACCAGCAGGAAGATGATGTTGATCATCATCGGTGTGCCGCCAAGTTTGATAATGTGGCCAAGTTCTGCCATAATGAGTATCAGTCCTTCCAATCCTGAGTGGGCTTGCGCCGCGCTTAACAAACCCATGTCGGCCAGCATAAAACCCGATAGGCTATCGATCGACGTACTATGTCCAAATACCGTGCGCCTGAGCCGAAAAGGTCCAGGCGTTTCTTGAGGTTGATGTTCGGACACGCGCGAAAAGCATTCTTCGCTACTTTTTGCCGCCGAGACTCTATGGTCGGGTCCAAAGGCGAAGTATTAACGATCATAGATGCTTAGAACCGAGAAAGCCCCGTAACGAGACCGTACCCTCGTATAGCCCTCTCAAGGCGCTCGAAGCATCAAGGACTACCGTTCACCCCCCTTATTTCCTGGGGATATGCATCCCATGCGCCGATACAACTGGGTCGTGACAGCGGGGACGGAAGATAGCGGTTTTGTGGGAATACCGAATGACAAACTCTTTGACATCATCCGACGCACGCACATACCGTCGACTTGCCGACGAGCAAATCGTCTCCGGCTTTCCTCCGACCACTGAGATTCAGGGCCTGGACATCGCTGACTGATGACTTCGAACAAACGGAGTCGGCCAGGGCTGTCAGCTGAGGTAGAAGTGGTGGCGGTGTGCGGCTTCATAGCTCAGCCGCAGATAAGGGGCTAAGCTCGAGTCCTCGGTTTGCAAGGTTGTTGATACGGTCGTTTGCGTCTGTAGGTAAGGGGCAAGAGGTGTGCCCACAGAATGCAAGGTAAGCGGCTCGTCGGTCAGAAGGTACTGATGTCCAAACCCACTCAAGCCAGCAGCGAAGAGATGTCCTTTGGCGATCTCCTCGAGCAGTCGTTCGCACAGGACGAAGTTCGTGAAGGAGAAATAGTCGACGGGGAAGTCGTTCAGATTCGTAAAGACCAAGTAATTATTGATTTCGGATTTAAATCCGAAGGTGTCGTGCAGCTCGCCGAGTTCCCCGTAGCCGGGGGGCAATCCCAGGTTCGGGTAGGCGACCGAGTCAGTGTTGTCATCGAGAGCAAGCGTGAGAACGCAGACGGTTTATGTGTGCTCTCTAAAGAGAAGGCTGACCGGATGCGGGTCTGGGATGACATCGCCAAAGCTCACGATAGCGAAGGAACGGTCGAAGGCACGGTCTTGGCGCGGGTCAAGGGCGGACTCCAGGTGGATATTGGCGTAAAAGCTTTTCTACCTGGTTCTCAAGTTGATCTTCGCCCTATTCGGAATCTCGACAAGCTCATTGGCGAACGTTTTAAGTTCAAGGTCATCAAGTTCAACCGGCGTAGAAACAATATTGTTCTCTCGCGGCGTTTGGTTCTTGAAAAGGAGCGGGAAGAACAAAAAAGCAAGACCCTCGAGCGGCTTCAAGAAGGAGCCATCCTCGACGGTCAGGTAAAAAATATTACTGAATATGGGGCGTTTATAGATCTCGGTGGTATCGATGGTCTGCTCCACATCACGGATATGAGCTGGGGCCGGCTCAATCATCCCTCTGACATGTTTAAGGTCAGTGATGATGTTCGTGTAAAGGTCCTGAAGTTTGATGCCAACACAGAACGGGTCAGCTTGGGTCTCAAGCAGATTCAAGATGATCCCTGGATGGAAGCGGACAATAAGTACGCCGTAGGCACGAAGGTTTCGGGAGTGGTGGTATCTCTCACTGACTATGGTGCGTTTATCGAGTTGGAGCCGGGTATCGAGGGGCTTGTGCATGTGACCGAGATGTCTTGGACAAAACGGGTGAAGCATCCCTCCAAGCTCTACGCCATTGGGGACGAAGTTTCGGCGCTTGTCTTGGATATTGATATCTCGCAGAAGCGCATTTCTTTGGGGATAAAGCAGACAGAACCCAATCCATGGACCCTATTGGCGAAGAAGTATCCGGTGGGTACAGTCATCCGCGGCCCCATCAAAAACATCACGGACTTTGGGGTGTTTGTAGGGGTGGAAGATGGCATTGATGGTTTGGTCCATGTGTCTGATTTGACTTGGTCTGGCCGCATTACCCACCCGAGTGAGATGTTTGAAGAAGACCTCGATGTGGAAGCCGTGGTGCTTAATATCGATGTTGAGCAAGAACGTTTCAGCTTGGGCATTAAGCAACTGACCGATGACCCGTGGCGGGCCATGCCGGACTGGCTGGAGCCAGGTAACCTCCTGGATGTACGTGCGCTAAAAGTGTCTCGTGAAGAAGTCTTTGTGGAAATTGCTCCGGGTATTGAGGCTATTTTACCGTGGAACGAGTGGAGCTCAGACCCCACTGATCTCACTACGGTAGTACGGACTGGAGAAGACGTTCGGGTGGTGGTCTATGATGTCGACCCTCGGGCTCGTATCATTTATGTAAGCCGCACCCGCGCTCAGTAGTCGGGATGAGGCCCTAGGATGACTCCCAGCGATTCACTTTACCTACTGTTTTTCAAAACAGCATGAATCATCGGTGCTTAGGTAGAGTGAATCGTGCGGGATAACCAGGACGATGCTTGCCAGCCTGGACGTTCTGTGTCTTCGATGCGCCTCCGATGGGCAAGAGACTGGTCATAACCGAGAAACCGAGTGTAGCTAGAGACATTGTCGGTGCGCTCGGTGGCTTCTCGGAAGAGGACGGATACTGGGAGAGCGCGGAGTATCTGGTGACTTTCGCCGTCGGCCATTTGTTCGAGTTACCTGCACCCGATGATATCGACCCCAAGTACAAACGGTGGACGCTCGATACGCTCCCGATTCTGCCGGAAAGTTTCCCACTCAAAGCGAAGTCCGGCACCCGTGAGCGAGTTTCGGTTCTAAAGAGGCTTCTGAAGCGAGACGACATCGACACGCTTGTGAATGCCTGTGATGCGGGGCGGGAAGGTGAGCTGATCTTTCGCGAGATTACCGAGTTTTTTGAGGCGAAGCACCCGATCGAACGATTATGGCTCCAGTCTATGACCAAGCGGGCGATCAATGAGGGCTTCAGGTCTCTTCAAGACGGTCACCGCTTCGACGGGCTTTCGGATGCAGCCCATTGTAGAAACTATTCCGATTGGCTGATCGGTATGAATGCAACTCGGGCTCTCACTCGTCGGCTAAAATCGCGGAGTGAGAATGCGGCTTGGAGTGCTGGACGGGTGCAAACCCCCACGCTGGCGATGCTGGTTGATAGGGAGTTTGATATTCTCAAGCACGTGCCGGTGCCTTTTTGGCGGGTGTACGCTGATTTTGCGCACAAAGGGCTTAGCTATCGAGGGACATGGTTCGATCCAAATTTCAAACCTAAGTCGGGTGAAGGTGATGAGGCACTTAAGGATGATCACATCCTATCTGAAACCCGCGCTCAGGAGATTCTGGCGAAGATTTCTGGTCAAGCCGGTACCGCCAGAGAAACGAGAAAGCCATCCAAAGAGGCTGCGCCACTGTTGTTCGACTTAACCTCGCTTCAGCGGGAGGCTAATCGTCGTTTTGGTTGGTCAGCACGCCGAACGCTTAATGCTGCCCAACGCTGCTACGAAGCGCATAAGGTTCTTACTTATCCACGTACAGATACAAAGTTTTTACCTGATGAATATCGATCGGTTGTGACTGAGGTGATCGATCAACTGGGTGAGGATGAGAGGTTTCGTCAGGCAGCTGCGACGCTTCGGAACAAGGGATTACTCAACGAGAAAAAGATCTTTGATGATGCGAAGATCACTGACCACTTTGCGATTGTTCCTACTGGAGCGCTCGTCAACGACCTCGGGGGGGATGACGGGCGGATATTTGATCTTGTTACTCGCCGTTTCTTAGCCGCTTTTTTCCCGCCGGCAATCTGGTCTCGGGTCGAACGTGTTACTGAGGTTGAAGGGGAGTCTTTCAGATCACGAGCTCGAACCCTTCAGGTCCCTGGTTGGCGGTCGGTGCTGGGGGATGAAGCTTCCGAAGGTGCGGAGCGGTTGCCCCCCCTTGTAGATGGACAAGATGAAGCGAGCGGGGTTTCGGTGGAACTAACCTCGGGGGAATTGGAAGAGGATGAGACCAAAGCTCCGTCGCGAATTTCTGAAGCCCGACTACTCTCGCTGATGGAGAATGCGGGTCGCTACGTGGATGATGACGAGGCTGCAGAGGCCATGAAAGCCTCGGGCATTGGTACTCCGGCCACCCGCGCGGACATTATCGAAAACCTGATCACCAAAGGCTATGTTGCGCGAGTAGGACGAGGCCTAAAACCGTCCGTTAAAGGTATCCGCCTGATAGATATCCTGCGCCGGATGAACGCGGAACGTCTGGCTTCCCCATCACTGACTGGAGAACTGGAAGCGCATTTAGGTAGGGTCGAACGAGGGGGATCCACTCGTGACGCATTTATGGAGGAGGTCTATGGCTACGCTCGGGAGATTGTCGAGCTCGCCAAGAGTTTTGAGTTTGAGGATCTATATCCCAACCAAGATACTCTCGGAACCTGTCCCTGCGGTAAGAAAAAGGCGGTCTACGAACGTTCGTGGTTCTATCGATGTGAAGAGCCGGAGGGTCTCGATTGGCAGACTATTAAGGCGATGAAGAAGGCAGGAGAGGAGCCTCCAGAAGACTGTTCGTTTCGGGTTTGGAAGGATAAGTCAGGCCGGTACATCGATCGCAAAACGGTTAGCGAACTCTTGGAGACCCGTCAATCACGTGTGCTTGACGGGTTTGTGGGTCGAAACGGCCGTACGTTTAAGGGCGTGTTGGAACTTACGGAGGAGGGTGTGGAACTCCGTCCGATCGAAGGGAGCTCCAGTGACGAAGAAGTCGCAGAGACCCCGGAATACGAGGTCAACGAGACTCCTCTTTTGCAATGTCCTGTGTGTAGTGAGGGACAGATTGTTGAGACCCGCTCTACCTTTGTCTGCACCCAAGGTCTCCGCGTTCTTAAGGCGCTTGAGCGGGATGAAGCAAGTGTGATGCCGGTCAAGAAAAAGGCCATCCCCGAGAATATGGTCTATTGTTCGGCGCTACTACCGCGGACGGTCTGTAAACGGGAGGTCACCAGAGATGAGGCCTTAGCGTTTTTTCAGGAGGAGAAGACACCCATTCTTGAGGGTTTTACATCTCGTCGAGGGCGTCCTTTCTCCGCGCAATTATTTCTGAAGGAAGAAACCGGTCGACATGGTTTTGAGTTTCCTCCGCGGGGGGGAAGTGACGGAGAAAAAACGGACTCCAAGGGCGTAAAAAAGAAGACGGCGACCAAGAAGAAAGCGGCAACCAAGAAGAAAGCGGTCGTAACAAAAGCGGTGGCGACCAAGAAGAAAACGGTTGTGAGAAAGCGGGTGGATTCAGCCCCTGCGCTAGAGTCATAGAGACAGAAAACGATGATTCAGTTTCTCTGATATGTACTGAACTTGACCGTCTGGTGGCGGGTGGGTACCTCCCTAAGCTCTATGCAAGCCAAGGTGTTGGTCACGCTTCGAGCCGGGGTATTAGACCCTGCCGGCGAGGCTGTGGCTGACGGTCTTCGCCAGCTCGGCTTCGACGAAGTACGAAGTGTCCGCGTGGGTAAAGTCATCGAAGTTGAACTCGACGATGAAATCGATGCGTCGCTGGCGAAAGAGCGTCTTGGACAAATGGCGGGTCAATTGCTCGCTAACCTGGTTATCGAAGACTACGACATTGAGTTCGTGGAGTCTCCTCCGGATAAAGATGCCGGTCCGTCGGGTTGTGCATGAAAGTCGCCGTGATTACGTTTCCCGGTTCCAATTGCGACTCGGATGCCATTTCGGTCATGCGGGTGATGCTGGGGCTTGATACGAAGGCGGTGTGGCACAAGGAAGCCCGACTTCCGGACCAGGTGCGTTTGGTCATCATCCCCGGTGGTTTTTCCTATGGCGATGCGCTTCGCTCCGGGGCTATCGCCCGGTTTTCCCCCATTATGGCAGACATTAAGCGATTTGCTGATGCTGGTGGTTTGGTTATCGGCATCTGCAATGGCTTTCAGATTTTGCTCGAATCTGGCTTGTTGCCAGGGGCGATGCTACAGAACGCATCCCAAAAATTCGTATGCCGAATGGTCCAGGTGGAGGCGGTCTCGAACACCACGCCTTTTACCTCCGACTACCAACGCCACGAGTGGTTACGGATCCCTGTGGCTCATCATGAAGGTCGGTATCACGCGGACGAGGAGACTTATCGACAGCTGCAGCGAGACGATCGCATTGCCTTTCGGTATGGTTGCCGAGACAATCCCAACGGCTCTTTGGGGGATGTTGCTGGGATAGTGAATGCCCAGCGTAATGTTCTGGGCATGATGCCCCACCCGGAACGGGCCGTGGAGTCGCTATTGGGCTCTGATGATGGGTTGCGGCTGTTTAGGTCCGCGGTCCGCTTTGCCAAATCACGAGAAGGTTAAGTCACCTGTGGATAACGCCAAAGTTGATTTCGAGGCCGCTGTTGACCACGGTCTTAGCGAAGGAGAATGGAACAAAGTACTGAGCTCTCTCGGGCGCACCCCTACGTGGAGTGAGCTGGGGGTTATCTCAGTGATGTGGAGTGAGCACTGTTCCTACAAGAGTTCGCGGGTTCACCTACGAAAGTTTCCCACTGAAGCCCCTTGGGTCTTGCAGGGACCCGGTGAGAACGCCGGTGTGATCGATATTGGAGATGGCCTGGCGGCCTGTTTCAAGATGGAGTCGCACAACCATCCTTCATTCATTGAGCCCTATCAAGGAGCAGCTACGGGGGTGGGGGGTATCATGCGGGATATCTTCACCATGGGGGCGAGACCGGTGGCCAACCTCAATTCGTTGCGCTTTGGCCGGCCAGAGGCTCCTCGGATGCGGTTTTTGCTGGAAGGGGTTGTTGCGGGTATCGCCAACTACGGCAACTGTATGGGGGTGCCAACGGTCGGAGGTGAGGTGGCCTTTGACGAACAGTACGATGGCAACATCTTAGTAAACGCTTTCACGTTGGGGGTGATGCCTAGTTCTAGGATTTTCCGCAGTGGGGCAACGGGATCAGGAAATCCCGTAATGTATGTGGGGAGCAAAACGGGCCGGGATGGGATTCATGGGGCTACGATGGCTTCGGAAGAGTTTGGCGACAATGATGACGCCAAGCGTCCCAGGGTCCAAGTAGGGGATCCGTTTACGGAGAAGAAGCTCCTGGAAGCATGCTTGGAGCTCATGAAAGAGGATGCGGTCTTAGCTATCCAAGACATGGGGGCGGCCGGACTGACCAGTTCCACCTGCGAGATGGCAGCTAAAGGTGGCTCTGGCATTGAGATCGATGTGACAAAGGTCCCGCAGCGAGAATTAGGGATGACACCCTACGAGATCTTACTTTCGGAGAGCCAAGAGCGGATGTTGATGGTGGTTAAACCGGGGGCCGAAGCCCGGGTGACCGAGATTTTCACCAAATGGGATCTGGATGCAGCGGTTATTGGTCTCGTTACCAATTCTGGCCAGGTAGTGGTGCGAGAGGGTGACCAGGAGGTGGTGCGGTTGCCCACCGAACTTTTGGTGGATGATGCTCCAAAGTACGATCGTCCGACGCGTCGTCCGAATCTCGAGCAGGTGTGGCATCAATTGCCTCAGCTGTCCGATTTGCGGGCCGAAGGAACAACATCTGCTGAGGCCCGGTTGTTGCGGTTGCTCGCCCGGCCCACTATTGCCTCCAAGCGGTGGGTTTTTGAACAATATGATTGGAGCGTTCGGACCAGTACTGTGCGAGGACCCGGTGAGGCGGATGCGGCGGTAATTCGTCTTCCAAACGTGCAATCGGAACCAAATCCCCATACTTGCCGAGGGCTGGCAATGACGGTGGATATGAACGCGCGCTTTGTGCATTTGGACCCCCGTCGAGGTGCGTATCTTGGGGTACTCGAGGCGGCGCGTAACTTAGTATGTGTGGGAGCGAGGCCAATGGCGCTTACGGACTGCCTCAATTTCGGTAACCCCGAGAAGCCGGAGGTGATGTGGTCGTTGGTGGAGGCGATTGAGGGCATGAGCCAAGCCTGTAGAGATCTCGACACCCCGGTGGTTTCTGGGAACGTCAGTCTCTATAACGAAACCAACGGACGGGCCATTTTACCGACGCCGACGGTGGGCATGGTGGGGCTTGTTGATGACGTAACGAAGAGCCCAGGTATGGCTTTTCAGCGAGAGGGTGATGAAGTGTTGCTACTCGGAGAGCCAGCGGATGCGGTTCTCGGGGGCAGCGAGTTGGTGCTGATGGAAGCGGGAGGGCTATTGGGTCAACCGGCGGAGCCGAACATTGACCGGGCTAGACGTCTTCATACTACTGTGCTGGAGGCGATACGCAGCGGGTACATTTCCAGCGCTCATGATGCTGCTGAGGGTGGACTTTTGGTCGCGATTGCCGAAAGTGTGGTAAACGGACGTATCGGGGCTAAACTAGGTCTGCCGTTTGAAGTATCGCTAGCCTCGTTGTTTGGCGAGGGAGCGAGTATCATACTGGTGAGTACATCACACGGTGAGAGCGTTCGTACCTTGGCTGAAACCCACGGATGTCCAGTGTACAATCTGGGGGTTGTGGGCGGTCAGGCCCTTGTCGTCGATCAGTTGTGTGAGGTACGGGTTGAGATACTGGCGAACGTCTGGGAAGACGGCTTACGTCAGGCTTTTGATCTAAGCAGGACATAACGCACCCCTGCTTGTCACAGGATCGCGCACCACGGGCTCAGTGTGCCCGGCGTCCAGTACGGACAGAGTACGCGAAAGGCCGCTCGCGAACAGCGAACGCGGCGCTCGCATGAAACGACATAGTGTGAAGAGGTGAACATGAGCGCGAGAAGCGCCAATGCGAAGCGACAGCAACGCGTCTATGATGGGTATCAAAGTGCGGACATATCCGCAGGACTCGGTTCTTCAATGAGGAAAAAGTCTGCGGCCAAATCCACGGCCGCCTCACCAACGCGCAACAGCGCAGCCACTCGTAAGAAGTCGTCGGCGGCTGCCAAAACGAAGGCGCAAGGGGTGGTATCAACCCCACCGATTACGGAAGGGAGAAAAGTTGCCCCTAAGAAAACGGCGACCACTCGAAAGAAAATGAGTGGGCAAAAGTGGGCAGTGGTCCGAAAAAAGACGGTAACCACGATGCTGGGCAATCTTGAACCGAGTCGGGAGCCGGCTCCGGTTGTGGCCGCCCCCAAGCGACAGGTCCAGACTAAGGTGGAAAAGGCCCCGCCTGCACCAGAAAAGGTGACCGCGGAGGCAGTGACAAAGGTTGCTAGTGTAGCAACCGATGTGCGTACGGCCCCTCCTCCTAAGGCTGCCAAATCGACGAAGGCTCTGACGAACCAGGGCTCGATCAGTGCCCGTACGGATTCGGCTCCATTGGCTTCGGCGGCAACTAAGGAAGCGCCGGCTAAACCTAAGGTATTGCGGTATGCCCGAGGTGAAGGGCGAAAGGCTGACCGCCAGCGATTGGGGACAAACGGTTCAACACCGCGGGTGGCATCTGCACCAAGCCCCCTGGCTGGTACAATGCCTCGAGAAAAAATGAGTGTCGCGGCGCACCAAAGAGCCATGGCTGAGGAGGCGTTCTCTCGTATTGCTCCTGGGTTGAGTGCAGCGTCATCGGCTGAGGAGGAGCCTTCCATGGACAAACCTCAGCATCGAGGGGGACCGCCAGCTTTTCACCGGTCGGAATTCCAAATTCGTTACAGTCAGCAAGATCAGCTTGCGACTGCGATTCGTCTTGGGAAAACCAAGCGGGATGTGAGGATGGCGGCCTCAGAGCTTGTGGAGCAGTTTGGCAAGTTACCTCCAGACCAGGCGGTCTTGATAAGAGTTCTGGAGATACCGAACGATGCTCTGCTCGAGAAAGCGCTCGATGAACTCTTGGAGTTGGATGGTCGAGGCAAGGTCCGGCAAAGCCCGGAGCTCATGAAGGCTATTCGCGGTATTCAGAGCAAAAGCGCAGTTGTGCGAGAGTTGGTAGAGCTGCTTGATGAGAAATTAGGTTCGTAGTTAGCTTTTCAGGACAACACCTAACGAGTACATCGTGGGTGTGGCGCGATGGTGGGCACCCTTAGGGCTTATTTGGCTGGAGTGGTTGCTCAGCGCGTACGTGATAGAGAAAAAGCTCCCCAGAGAGCTGCGGGATACGGCTTCGCCGGTCCTTACGGGGGCGATGATCACGCTTCCGCTACTGTCTATGCTGTTGTTAGCCGTCCTACGTCGGATCGACCGGAGGGGGGATGGGTACCTGATCGTTCTATGGGGAATGACGTTCTTTTTTGTGGTCCATGCCTTGGTTCTATCGGTGGTGAGTGGCATCCTACCTGAACTTCATCCCTCTCTGATGGTGGCTACGGGGATTTGGCTCCTTGGCATGGGAATACTCCTGCCTCTTCTTCCCGTAGGAAGTCCGATGGGACTACATTGTCGGGCGCTTGTGACCAATCCTGGGCGTTGGTGCCATATCCATCGTTGGCTGGGTGCTGGGGTCGTGGTATCTGGCGTGGGTTTAGTGGGGAGCGGTTGCTTCGATCAGCGATCAGCGATAGCGGTGATTGTGGCATTGCTTCCCGCCTTGGCTGCGGGCATTTACGCCGCTCACACGGTAAGAACGCTGACCTCGTTATTGAACAAATCCACTGAGTGAGCGTCATAGCCTTCGAAGAAGGGCTACGACCACCCGCCTTGACGTGGTAGCGTTCGGTTCGTTAGCCCACAGAGACTACATCATGATGACGACTCATAAGATGATACCTGCGCTGGTTTTTTTTCTGACGGCCACGTCTGCGCTGCCCGCGCTGGCCGCTAAGGATGATCTCATTGGTTATGTAGACATCCGGCGCGCCATGGCTGAAGTTGAAGACGGTAAACGGGCCAAGAAAGAACTGGAGACGACCTTTAATAGTAAGCAGACTGCTCTTAGGAAGCAAGAGGCTGAGTTGGAGGCGATGAAAAAGCGCCTTGAAGGTCCTAGTGTTGATCAGGATGACCCCGCGGTTCGTGAACAGATTCTCGAGTTTCAAAGGAAATTCAATGCGCTTCGTCAGCGGTTGGTCAAGGAACAGCAGGAGTTCGAAACCCTACAGTCGAAGGCGTTCTCTGAAATCACGACCAAACTGCAGGCCATCATCAAGACCATAGGCAAAAGCCAAGGATATACCATGATAATGGAAGTTCAAGGCTCCAGTCTGCTTTTTGCCAAGCCGCACTTAGATCTGACCAACGAAGTTATTCGTCGCTACAACCAAGGTGAGAAATCGGGCTCTAAGCGCAGAAGAGGTCGAAAAAGAAAAAAATAGAAGCCTGACCAACCTGTTGTCTTCTTCCTCGCGAATCCCGCAAATTTTTTGGTTTCCTAGTGAGTTCTGGATCGAATGCAAACTGCCGAACGAGGCAAGTATTTTCATGAACAACGATGGTGCCGAAATCTCAGGGGCAGAAATGGATATCAGACTAGAAATCTACGACTTTCTGAATGAAGATGAAATTCTGAACCATGCGGACATTGTAATTAAAAAGATCGCTGGAAAATGAGGAGAAAATCACAAAGCCATCACCTCGTTATCGATGACTCAGAAAACTGTGTGACATTGAGGGTCGATGACTGGGAGCTATTTGATTTCATAGAGGATCACCTGACCGCTCACGACCTCGAACAGGAGCACCATACGGAAGAACAGGTTGGCGGCGTCCGTTGGTATGTTCTGCATTTCTGCAGCAGTGTAGATCCTGCCCGCCTGAAGAAAGTTTTGGATTTACTCGATCCTGAAGAGATTGAGCGGATTTGGCTAATTAACAACTGAGCTTTGCTCCTGGCCCCTGGCAGAAACTCGAAGGCCAATCCGTTTAGTTTGAGTGTCGTCCAAAATAGCTAATGACTGAAGGTGGCACGACCTTTCCGCCAGCCTTATGGCAGAAAACGGCGCAAAAGCGGGAGCGCCAGGCGATCACAGGCAGGCGTGGCCGGTTTCGGGCGCATTGCCCGCGCTACAGGACGAGGCCGTTCCTTCCGGACCTGGCGAGTAGCCCAGACCCGCGAAGCGCCTAACTCACTTTTCCGATGGCCTGCTAGTGTCCTTTAGTCCGCAAAGGCTACAGAAACAGGCCCCGTTAGACGTGAATCCGTGGTTAGCTGATATTTTTTGGGCTCGGCGATACGCTCGCTGCCCGAGAGGCTCCCTTCGAGGCGGACCGAAGATCACCTGATATTGAGGCGAATACAGCAGAAATCCCTTGGGTAGAACCCAAATTCCTGCTCTCCGCGCGGCTATGCCTAAGCTAGATGATTCCTCGCTTTGTGGGCAGTCTACTGGTGGCAAGCTGGCCGCAGGCTGCTTGCTCGTCTTGGCCCCGAGCCGTGCGAACTTTCGTAAAATACCCAGCTTGTTGAAGATGTTGGGCAAAGTTCTGCACTTTGGTCTCCGAAGCTCGAGCTAATCCCCGCTGGGTAGGATTGAGGGGTAGAAGATTAAAACGAACCTCCGTAGGGAAGTCCCGAAGAAGTAGAGCGGCTGCCTCTGCATCGTCAGGTTGGTCATTGAATCCTTCGATGAGGGCCATTTCAACAAATATAGGGTCTTTCCGATGCTGAAACAGACTCCGGAAGGCCCCCAGGAGCTCAATAACTGAGTGTTGTTGGGTCGGCACCAAAGCTCGCCGAACGTCATCTCGTGCGGCATGGAGAGACCAGGCTACCCGGGTTGAGCATTGGTCCAGTAAACCAACGGCCTTTGGACTAGGTGCAACGGTAGATACCGTGATGTGTTTCGGGCCGAAACCAAAGCCTCGGCCATCGGTCAACGTGATGAGCGAGGAGTGGACTGCAGTCCAGTTGTCTAGGGGCTCGCCCATGCCCATAAAAACGAGGTTGCGAAGGTTGGGGAGGCCTTCCTCATGGACCACCTGAAGGCCGTGATACACTTGAGCGATAATGTGCTCAATCGGCAGCTGGGCTTGAAGTCCCATGGTTGCAGTGAGGCAGAATCGACAGCCTCGAGCACATCCGACCTGGGTAGACAGACATAGGGTAGTCCGACTGGGATTGGGAATGAGCACACATTCCACCGCATACCCCCTAGTAAAATGGAGCAGCATCTTGATGGTCCCGTCTCGTGCGCTTCGTCGATCGGTCTCACGAAAGTCGGGTGGATGCACGGTCTCTAGGAGTTTTTTACGTACCTTCTGGGAAAGACTGGGATCTTTAAATGGATCGACCCCCTGGGCTAGGCGAGAAAAGACCATGCGTGCCCGCCCGGTTCCTTCAAGGAGTTCGGCTAGGCGACGGGGAGCTAAGCTCAGAAGGGGGGATCTCATGGGTATTTCTGGATGAAGGTCTTGGAGGTGGTGGTCAAGATGGCTTGTATTGCTAGTGGCGAGGTTGGAGTTCGACCGCTGAATGCTAGGTAAACCTGCGATGAAGAGAGAACAAGGATGAGTACTAACTATAAAATATGCCCCGCTGTTGCCATGATTACCACCAATTGGATGGGGCTAAGCCTCTTGCTTGGCGGGTTGGGGCCTTATTTGTGGGGTGGACAGCCGGTGGGGGATCTGAGCTGGCTCAAGCTGGTGCCAAGAGCACAAGCGCAGCCCACGGTATCTTCATCGCAAGGTGTCTCAAACAAACAGCCGCAGACTACGGTTGCTCCACCCGGTCATCGAGCGTTGACTATCGAGGCCTCAGCCGACGGTCAGTTGGCAGCAGGACGGAAAGCAGCGAAGAACAAGGTTGTGCGAGCTGCATCCCCTTTTACCTGTCCAGTAAATGAGTCGAGGGTCTATTTTTGTGATGACTTCGAAGATGGCGTATTCAGGGATACTTGGGATGACCGTATTTCTACTTATGGACTTTCTAATCCTGGGATATGGGATGTGCTAGACGAGGGTGAAGCAGGACGTTCACTTCGTTTTACGGCTGGTGCCCGGGGTAGTGAGCTTCACCAAGGTGAGCTTCTTGTGGTGAGAGCATCAGCCTTTGATTCTATTCCCGATAACTATTACTTGGAATACAAAATTCGGCCCAGAGCTAATAGTAATACCGGAAACAAGTATGTTTTTGCTATGCTTCGCTACCAGGAACCCATGGCGTGGTATTTTGGGGGGCTAAACTTACAAAATCAAACAGAGCTAACCCAGATAGAATCTGGGCGCGCGGTGTTTGGTGGTGTTGAGCAAAAATTCATAGTAAAAAAACCGATTGAGATGGGTACTGTAAATGATATTGATGGCCGTTGGTATACCGTACGCATAGATGTGTTTGGTAATAAACTTACTACGTATCTCGATGGGATCGAGCTAGGATCTTGGGAAGACGACGCCTCAACCTATAGTGGCGCCGGTCAGATCGGATTTTTTACCTACAACCGATCATTTGAGCTCGCATATGTGAAAGTTGGGGATCCGAAGTACAAGCCGGTTCAGTTGATTCTCGATGACCCTCGTTCCCGCTGGGTTATGGCTGCGGACCATGATCCTTTGGTGTTCCATGTGACTGCGATCCAAAGTGACCGGATAACCAACGACACCTTTAGCGCGGTATCGAGTGATGAATCGGTGGTGTCTGTTGTTCAAGAGGGAGATATATTGACGTTGACCCCAGTTGCTAAGGGGAAGGCTAAGGTGCAGGTCATTGCTGGTTCGGACCCCAGTGTGGTGCGGACCATCGAGATAGAGATCGAAGCACCGTGGGTGATGCCCAAGGTGGACTATGGGCGAATTCGTCATCGGGTCTCGCCGCGACCTCCTCGTTGGTGGTGGCCGCAGTCCGGTGAGAATCCGGATGTCCGATTGTCAGTGATATTTGATAACGAGCCCACGTTAGGCAGTTCTGGTGACGTCCGGATCTATGAGGCTAACTCGGGTGTCTTAGTGGATAGGATCCGCGTCGGACAAGAAACAGAAAAGGTTGGATATCTAGGGCAGTCCTCCCTGCGGGAGCTCAAGACGTCGCTCATCTTTTTGGAGGGCAAGCAACTTACCATTGCACCTCATAGCCAAGCCCTGGGATACAATACTCGGTACGTGGTGGCGATCGGCGAAGATGTTGTTTTGGGAGCAAAACTGAATGACGTAGACTTCAGGGGGTTGGGCAAGAATGCGGGCTGGTACTTTAACACCAAAAAACACGGCCCCTCAGTGATGAAGACTCATGTAGAGGTAGATGCCTCTTCTGCGCAAGCTGACTTTGCCACTGTTCAGGGAGCTTTAGACTGGATGATGGAGCATAAGACCGAAGATGAAAAAGTCACGGTAAATGTGAGGGATGGTATCTATCATGAACTTCTTTACCTGAGCGGCAAAAATAATGTTGATATTGTGGGCCAAAGTCGGGATGGGACCATTGTCCAAGGGATCAACTATGACGGTCTTAATGGAGGAACTACCGCTCGTCCTCTGTTTCTGGTTGAACAGGTGGATATGTTGACCCTCGACTCGTTGACTATTCGAAACCTACACGTTCGAAGTGGAGCGGGTGATCAGGCAGAGACACTATATTTTAACTCCGATAAACGTTTGGTAGTGATAAACTCCGCCTTTTATTCCGAGCAAGACACGCTAAATCTTAGGGGCTATGCGTGGTTTTATAAGTCCCTAGTTGTGGGTAACGTTGATTTTATTTGGGGAAGTAGTGTGGCTGCACTTTTTGAGCGAGTAGAGATTCGAACGGTTGGTGATTCTAAGAGTGCCTTGTCGACCAGTCGCGGGGGATATGTTCTTCAAGCTAGGGTGCAGCACGCATCAGATCCTGGATATATATTTCTACATTGTAAATTGACCCATGGGGCGGGCCCGAAAGGGGTAACGGTTGAGCCCGGTACCACTTATCTAGCCCGATCTTCAGGACGTAAATCTTACTTTGACAATATTGCGTTTATATATACTGCGATGGATTCACATATTGCTTCCATCGGTTGGGCTGAAGAAGGAGTTGAGGGGCAGCCGGCACCTCATCCTGCGAAAGCCACACCGGACGGGGGCTGGCGGGAGTTTGGCACCATGAATATTGAAGGTCGTCCGCTAGATGTGGCAGGCCGATGTGGAGATGGTAGCAGTTGTAGTCTTTTGTCGGAGCAGGAAGTGGAGGAGCGTTACAGTGATCGGTCCAAGATCTTTGCTGGTTTTAACGATGGCGAGGGCTGGAATCCGTCTCCAGCTAAAAAATAGGCCCCGTAAGTGGCATAGATAGAGGTTCTATGTCATTGTCAACCAACAGCTCCTGTAAGCATGCACTTGGAGTTCTTGGGTTAAAGGCGTGTCTTTAATTCGTCCTGGCTGAACTTGAATGTTCAGTGATCGAGGGGAGTCCTCATGTAACCGATGGCCTCTCAGTCAGGGGGCTATGACTAGCCGTTCGAGTTCGAATGTTTAGTTAAAACAGAATTTTAACTAAAGCATAAATCCCTTAGGTTGAACCCAAGTTTCTGCTTCGCAGCGGGGCTATGCCCGGGTGCGCGACCCCTTGTTGATTCTTATAGAATCAATTCAAGTGGTGTTTGTTGTGAACAGGGGAGATGAATCTAGGGTGTGTCTTTACTCTTCGGCGTCGGAGATGACGCGGTCTCCCGCGTGTGTGAGGGTTCGACCCCGGAGGGAAGGTACCGGATGTACTTGGGCGGGGGGCCCGAAAGGGTGGCGAAGCCACCCCCTCACAAACGCAGGATACAAGTCAGAACGCGGTCCGGAGGTTAAAGACTCGCCCTAGAGTGCCTATTTTGATTGCAGAGAACGTCTCAGCTAGGAAGCCTGCCGAGGAGCCGAGCGCGGGATCTAACCGTGCGGCGTTGGTATTCAAACCTCTCTCTGGTAGCCGCAGCTTGGTTGGGGACCTTAGCCATAGCTAGACGGTTTCGAGGGCATAGCTAACTGACCGACAGATCCCTAATCCAGCAAAGGCCCCTTGTTGATTCTGTAAGAAACACCAAGGGGTCGCGCCGCGGGGCATGGCGTGGCGTAGAAGCAGGAACTTGGGTTCAACCCAAGTGATTTCTGCTGTGAGAGGAGTGATCGCAGATCATGGGTATTCGCCGAAAAAAGGGAGCGTTATGGACCGTGTCCGAGGGTAAAGACCCGCTCTCTTCAGTGAAGAGTCATAGATCACGTTTGATGGTAAGAACCGCTCCAAAATAGGTTCTTTCGTAGAGCTAGGAGATCAGTCTCCGCTACAGCAAACCCGGTTGGGTTGAACAGAAGCTCCTGCGGCTATGCATAGCTTTGCCGTGCTTAGCGACCATTTAAGAGTTTGTTTGTGATGCGGCTGGTTCCATTCAACTAGCTTGTCCGATCTGCTTGCTGGAGTGCAGCATGGTTTGAGTCTATTTCGTGTTGTGTACTTCCGTAGCTTGACTCAGAGAACCACTTTGCAAAGTATGAAGATGTCAGTAGGGATTGCCTACGATTGTGACAATAAAAGATTGGAGGTAACCAATGTGGATTGCACCTAAGGCTAAAAAGTTACGATTTGGTTTTGAAGCCAAGATGTACGTAGCTACACGATAAATCGGCAAATTATTTGTCATTAGACTGCCGGTCGTAAGGGAGGACATCTTCGGAATGTACATGGCCTATACTCCCGGCAGTTTTTTTGTGGGCCGGTTACAGCTCAAGATCTTCGCCGTGTTGTGTTGATCTCTATGGAGAGTTAATCAAGAGGCACATGCAAATTTGTGTTTTGGGGTCAGCAGCAGGGGGAGGTTTTCCGCAGTGGAATTGCAATTGTGAAAACTGCCAAGGCGTTCGAAGCGGTCGTCTGCGAGCCCAATCGCGAACCCAGTCTTCTATAGCTGTCAGCGAAGACGGTGAGCATTGGTTACTGATTAATGCTTCACCCGATATTCTCACCCAGTTGGCTGCTTGCCCTCAGCTGCAGCCTCGTCATGGTCTGCGGGGTACTCCTATCGTTGGCGTCTTGTTGATGGATGCACAGATCGATCACGTTGCGGGGTTGATGATGCTGAGGGAAGGGTGTCCCCTGGACTTGTACCTTACGCAGGAGGTGAATGAGGCTCTCAACAACCATTTGCCGCTACTGCGGGTGTTGGAACACTGGAACGGTGGTTTTGATACGCAGCTGATTCCCGATGCATCCACCTCCTTTGGGGTGGATGCGTTGCCCAACCTTGTTTTTCAGAGGGTGCCGCTAACAAGTAACGCTCCACCGTACTCGCCTCGTCGTCATCGTCCAGCGCCCGGCGATAGCATTGGGCTCTTTGTTACCGATAGGCGAAGTCAACGTTCGGTGTTGTATGCACCAGGGCTTGGTGAACCACTGGCGCAAACCATGTCGTTTATGGCGCAGGCGGACGTGATCATGGTAGATGGAACATTTTGGACTGACGACGAAATGGGTAAGACCGGTTTAGGACATCGTACTGCGCGATCCATGGGTCACCTCCCGGTATCGGGCGAAGGAGGGATTTTGTCCCTCCTTCGCCCGCTCAAAGCGGAAAGAAAGGTACTCATCCACATCAACAACACCAATCCCATTCTTGATGAAGATTCTCCGGCTCGCAAAGAGGTGAAAAATCAGGGGATCGAAGTAGCATTCGACGGCATGATGATCGAGGTGTGAGCATGGGTGGCTATACGCTTAGGTGTTTTGGTGGGGCTAGAGAGTTTCGATTCTCGTCAAGGAGTACGCGGCATGAGTATTTACTTACATTCAATCATCACCCGGAATTCCATGTATCGGTTCCAGTGGGAAGAGACCCAAGGTTGCCATGTGTTATTATACCCAGAGGGTTTGGTGCAACTTAATCAGACGGCAGCTACCGTGCTCGAGTTGTGTGGGGAGGAAACGACGGCCGCGGCGTTAATCGAAACCCTCCAGGAACGATATCCTCAGGCTGATACCTTGGTTGAAGATGTGATGAGCTTTCTCCACGAGGCTCGAGACGAAAACTGGATCGTGGTCCGGGATACGGAGTGAACAATGATGAGCGAAGAATCCGGCGTCAGCGGACCCCTGTGGTTGCTGGCCGAATTGACCTACCGGTGCCCCCTGCAATGTCCGTATTGCTCAAATCCTAGTAACTACGAGGAGTCGCTGAGCCACGAGCTAACCACCGAAGAGTGGATAAGTGCGCTGCGGCAGGCGCGAGCTATGGGAGCGGTCCAACTAGGCTTATCGGGAGGTGAGCCCTGTCTACGTACCGATTTGGAGGAAATTGTTGCTGAAGCCCATAAGTTAGGTTTTTATACCAATCTCATTACTTCCGCCTATAATTTATCTTCCGAGCGAATTAGTAATCTCAAAGAGGCGGGTTTAGACCATATCCAAGTTAGTATTCAGGGGGCGGATAAGCGTACTAATGACCTGTTGGCGGGTACTGCATGCTTCGATCGGAAAATTGCTGCTCTCTATCATATAAAAGAGCAAGGTTACCCACTTGTATTTAACTTTGTTGTTCATCGATTTAATATTCATCAAGTTTGGGACTTACTTACCTTGGCGAATATGGTTGAGGCAGATTTTGTAGAAGTTGCTAACTGTCAGTACCACGGCTTTGCTTTTCTTAATAAGGAAGCACTACTTCCGACCCCCTTGCAGATACGACAGGCGGAAGAAGAGGTGGCTCGCTTCCGCTCCCAACTAAGCCGAAAAATGGAGATCTTCTTTGTGGTACCGGACTACTTCGAAGAGCACATAAGTCCGTGCGTCAATGGCTGGGGGACCACGATGGTCAATGTATCACCAAACGGTCGTGTGTTGCCTTGTCATGGTGCGGGTGAGATGAAGCATCTTCCCATACCGAACATTCGGGAACAGAGCCTCCAGGATATCTGGTATCACTCCACATTGTTCAATCAATATCGAGGCACTTCATGGATGAAGGAGCCATGTGCTTCTTGCCCGGAGAAAGAAAAGGACTTTGGGGGGTGCCGGTGCCAAGCGCTGGCATGGACACAGGATGCTGCAAATACAGATCCGTGTTGCCCTAAGTCTCCTCATCACGGCTTGATCGAGAAGCTGGTAGACCCAGCCAGTCAACGTCAACCATTGGTACAGTTACGGAACACCCGGGGCACGAAGATGGAGTTTGGTGAGCTAGTGTTTAGAGGCGCAGCAAAGGCCACTTGAATTGATTCTGTAAGAATCAACAAGTGGCCCATAGCCCGGCGTAGAAGCAGGAACTTCGGTTCAACCCAAGTGATTTCTGCTGTATCGGATTAAGATATGAACAACGAGACCAGCGCGTGGACCCGCAGTGAGTTTGAACAACAACTACGAGGAATGGGGCGATATTATCACATTTATCACCCGTTTCATCGTCGTATGAACTCTGGAAACTGTACCCGTGAGGAGATACAATGTTGGGTGGCGAATAGGTATTATTATCAGCGATCAATTCCCATCAAAGACGCTGCGATTATGGCCAATTGTGATGATCCCGCAACCCGGCGGTTGTGGGTGCAGCGTATTCTTGATCATGATGGAACCACGGACATGTTGGGTGGTCTTGAGGCCTGGGTACGTCTCGGCGAGGCGGTGGGCCTTTTACGGAGCGATCTAGTTGAGAATAGATATTTGCTCCCCGGCGTTCAATTTGCTTGTGATGCTTATGTCAATTTCGCTCGCCGCGCTACTTGGCAGGAAGCGGCATGTTCATCCCTGACGGAGTTATTTGCTCCCCGGATTCATCAACAGCGTTTGGAGGCTTGGCCTCAGTTTTACCCGTGGATAGAACTAGAGGGGTATACATACTTCCAAAAGCGTCTGTCTGAAGCTCGCAGGGATGTCGAACATGGCTTGTCCGTTACCCTTGACTATTTTTGTACTCGGGCAGAGCAGGAGAAGGCACTGGATATCTTACGCTTTAAGCTTCAAGTATTATGGTCTATGCTGGATGCTATGCAGATGGCGACAGAATATGGTCATCCGCCGTTTTATAATTGTTAGGTTGAATGATGATACAACCATCATCACCATGCACAGCTTGCCGGAGACCTCGCTCGACATCTTCTTTTGAGCCGCTGGATGATAGAGATCTTCAGCAGATACAGCAAAGACCCCTTGAATTGCTTCTGTAAGAATTACCAAGTGGTCGCGCAGGGGGCATAGCCCCCAACGGAGAAGCAGGAACTTGGGTTCAACCCAAGTGATTTCTGCTATATTGTTGAGTTTGCTTGTCAGAGGTTGGAATAGTGAGGCTACGCAATTTCTAGCGGGAAGGTATCAGTGTCTTTAGGGTCATAGGGTTTGTCAGCGAGGGCCATCATCAACAGATCCTCGGTACCGACCGAGCAAATAGCATGAGCAACTCCGGGCGGGATTTTTACACACACCTGGTGGCATCCGCCCATAGGAATTGTCCGGCGTTTATTAGGAAACTCAGCGTCAGCGAGAGTCAGCACCCCCTCTCCACGAACGACCACAAACCACTCGGTGGTAACTTTGTGGAAGTGGTTGGCACGGACTGTGCCCGAGCTTGCACTGACGAAGTAGATCTCTCCAAAGGGACGCTCGTCAGTGTACGCCTTTTGGACCGCCTTCAGCAAAAACCCTCGTTCGTCTTCGTGTTTAAATAAATCAAATACTTGAATATCGTTCATCACCATACTCAGACCTCTCTGGGTATCTATCTGTTGTCGGCTTGTGTTTCTCGTTCAGAGGGCCTCTACTACTTCTGGATGAGCACGGTACCAGTCTATGGTACGCGTGAGGCCCTCTCGGAGGGATACTTTGGGGGTGTATCCTAGGAGCTCCTGGGCTTTTTTGTTGGAGCAATAGAAGTGCCAGGTTTCACCGGGCCGGTATGGGAGGGCACCGAGTTCTACGCGGAGTTGGCCGTCAAAAAGCTCCATCACCAGCCGGGCCATGTCCGCGATTTTGACTTCATCTCCGCAACCGATGTTGATGATCTGGCCGTCAGCCGCCGGAGTTTGGGCAGCCTGGATAAAACCCTCAACAACGTCATCCACATAGTTGAACTCTCGCGTTTGCTCCGCGGAGGTCATTTCGAGCGATTCCCCCTTGAGGCCGGCCTTGATAAGCATTGTGGTTAACATGCGGTTTCGAAGATGGGGTCCGTAGGTGAGAAAGGGGCGAAGCACAGTCACTGGCAGCTTTTGGGTTTTGTGCAGCATTTGAAAGAAGTAGGTGGCGGCTACTTTGGATGCGGAGTAGGGCGATACCGGGTTTGGAACCTGATCTTCAGTAAACGGCGTGGGATTGTCTCCATATTCTTCACACGTGCCGATGTGCACAAAACTTTCAAACCCTTCAGCAGCGCAAGCGGTCACTAAGTTGATGGGTCCTTGGGTATTTACCGCGAACAACGAGGAGGCTAGATTTAGGTCGCGGCCTACGTTCACCATTGCTGCCAGGTTGAATATAATCTCTGGTCGAATCTCTTTGATCGCCGCAGTGACTGCCTCGGGTTGAGTTAGATCTACTTCGCGCAACTCAAGGTCTAGTCCCTCTACGAGCGACGTTTCCCGAAGATATAGACCATAGATAGACGAAGCTTTGGTTCTGAGGAGACGCCGAATTAGATGGGATCCCATAAACCCATTAGCCCCGGTGACCAGGATGCGCTTGCCATTTAAGCTTCGGTTCGCTTGAATCATGGTTCCACCACCATACCCTTTGATAGATCTTTCGTGCGGTCGTCTGAGGAGTCGATAGATGCCTCAATGACCGTAAGTGGACCACGTTTCACCTGCTTATAGATTCTTCCTAGGTACTCTCCGATGATGCCGAGAAATAGTGCGTTCAAGGACATGCTAGCGAGGATAAGTGTGGCGAGGGTCGCGAAGCCTGCGGGCCAGGTGGCGCCAGCAGCGACCTTAGCGACTACAAACACGCCTACCCCAAAGAGGGTACAGGCAGCTACGAACATACCAATGAAGGTAGCTACTCGGAGGGGCACTGTGGAGTGATTCAGGATGCCATCCAGAGCAAGTCCAAACAGATCTTTGACAGAAAACTTGCTTGTGCCTGCTTCCCGATTGCGACGCTCGTAAGGAATGCCCAGCTGACTAAACCCCATGGCGCTTATTGCCCCTCTTAGGTATGGCTGCGAATCATTCATCAAACCCAAGGTTCGTACGATTTTGCGGTCCGCGAGTCGAAAATCACCCGCGTCGACTGGGAGCGGGTCTTCAGAGAGAAAGTTTGCTAGTCGATAGAAAACCTTTCGAATGGTTTCCATGAGAAAGTGCTCGTCCCGCTTTTTACGGATCCCGTAGACCACATCATATCCCTCTTCCCATTTTGTTAAGAATTCAAAGATGAGTTCAGGAGGGTCTTGAAGATCACAATCGAGCTGAACGACTGCGTCACCTCGAGATTTAAGATAGGCGGTAAGAATAGAGCGTTGATAACCGAAGTTTCGTGAGAATCGGAATACTCGCACCCGAGGGTCTTTTTGAGCAAGGATATGCAGTTTCTCGAAAGTTTGGTCGGTGCTGTGGTTGTCGGTAAAGATGAGCTCGAACTCATATTTCGCTTCATGCTGGGCGAGGAGAATCTCTAAGGTCTCATAGAGAGTGTCGAGCGTGTCCTCTTCATTGAGAACGGGAATACATATAGAGATGAGTTTCTTAGGCTTGGGCGCACTCATAGTGACTCGTGTCTCTGTGAGGGGTTAACAGTAGATAAATAGGCGCTAGAACCCTCATATGCCTCAATTTGTTTTAGGCTCAGGGCCTGCATAGTTTGACAGTCAGCGCCCGCATAAAATGTCTGGTACCAGCGGGTAGACTCTTCAAGGGCCCGCTGGACGTTCCATCGGGGGGCCCAACCCAGCTGGAAATGAGCTTTGGAACAATCCAACTTGAGCCAATGGGCCTCATGGAGTTGGCGGCTAGCATCAACGGTGTAGTGGCCGTCACCCCATTGCCGGCATAATTCGTTGACAATAGCCTGAACGTTCCAGTCGTCGCCAGCAGCGGGGCCAAAGTTCCAACCACCACCATATTTTTGAGGATCGGTCATTAAGCGGGCACCGACCTCCAGATATCCAGATAGAGGCTCTAGAACATGCTGCCAGGGGCGGATCGCGCTCGGGGAGCGGATCACAATAGGCTCGTTTTGAGCCAAGGACCGGAAGCAGTCGGGGATGAGACGATCTTTCCCCCAATCGCCTCCTCCAATGACATTTCCAGCTCGGACCGATGCGGCTGCAATATGGTGGGTAGTACCATAGCTTTTGGGATTGAAGTAGGAACGAAACCAAGCGGAGAATAGGAGCTCAGCGCAACCTTTGCTGGCTGAATACGGGTCGTAGCCGCCCATAGGATCATTTTCACGGTAACCCCAGACCCATTCTTGGTTTTCGTAACATTTGTCGGAGGTGATGTTGATGAGAGTTCGTACTGAGTCACATTGCCTAGCCACTTCAAAAACTCTCAAAGTGCCCATCACGTTAGTTTCAAACGTGTCATCGGGCTGTTCGTAAGACAGCCGTACCAATGGCTGAGCCGCGGCATGAAACACAATCTCCGGTTTGTATTCAGCGAATACTTCTTCTAATTTCTGCTTATTGCGGATGTCGCCATGGATGTGGTGCAGCATGTCGGCGACTGAGGACGCGGTATACATACTGGGTTGGCTTGGGGCGTCAAGAGCAAACCCAACCACGTTAGCACCCAATCGCTTTAGCCAAAGAGCAAGCCATCCCCCTTTAAATCCGGTATGGCCGGTGAGTAGTACCTTTTTGCCTCGATAGGCGTCGGTGAAGGTCGTCAATAGTTGCCCCTTACTCCGACCACTGCTTCCAAGGGGCGGTGGTGCTCCATAAGTTTTCAAGGGTGTATCTGTCGCGCAAGGTGTCCATGGATTGCCAAAAGCCATCGTGCTTATAAGCTGTTAGTTGTCCATCACTTGCGAGGTTCTCCAGAGGTTTTTGCTCGAAAACGGTTGAGTCACCTTCAGTGATATAGTCGAAAATCTTAGGAGAGAGCACAAAGAATCCACCGTTTATCCACGCTTTGTCCCCTTTGGGCTTTTCCATGAACTTGTGAATGGTATTGTGGTCGTCGAGATCAAGCGCACCAAATCGTCCCGGTGGTTGTATAGCGGTAAGAGTGGCTAATTTCTGACGCTCGCGATGGTATTCAAGTAGCGTTCGAATATTTACGTTTGAAACGCCATCTCCATAAGTCATAAAAAAGTCTTCGTTGCCTACATAAGGTTGAATTCTTTTAATACGCCCCCCAGTCATGGTGTTGAGACCAGTTTCAACCAGAGTGACCCGCCAAGGCTCCGCCTTGGTCGAGTTCATCTCGATATGTTTTTCACGGACGTCTACGGTTACTTCTGCGGCCTGATGCAACATGTAATTGGTGAAGTACTCTTTGAGTACATAGCCCTTGTATCCCAGACATATGACAAAGTCATGAAATCCATAATGGCTATAGATTTTCATGATATGCCAGATGATCGGCTGTCCACCGATCTCTACCATAGGTTTAGGACGAACATCCGTAACCTCACTTAAGCGAGTGCCGAATCCACCGGCGAGTAATACGACTTTCATGTGATATATTCTCTTGCGTTGTACAATTATGGCAAGCTGTACAAGTAAGCAAAATGCTATGAGCTTTGACCGAAAGGACTGTGAGGTCTGGTCTGCAGAAGTCAGATGCGACGCGCTTTTTGCAGAAGTTGCAAAGAGTAGTCCCACTCCCTTTCTCGCTAAGAAGATTCTCCGAGTCACAACAGGGTATCAAACTTATCGGTGCTCTGGTTTCCGAAGAAGTCAGTGTTGAGCCATCTTTTCGTCTTTCGGCGTTTCTTGAGGCAGTATTGGCCTTTGGGATGATCAGTTTTGCGTTCATTATTCTCAACAACCGTAGATAGCGGCCCGACTGCTCATGAACAAACTCAGGCAATCTGAAACAAGAAAGTGGCTCATGGATTATAGGGCGTTTCTTTAACCTCCGGACCGCGTTCTAACTTGTTTCCCCCATGTGTGAGGGGTCGGTGGCTTCGACACCCTTTCGGGCCCCTCGGCCCGGTACATCCAGCCTCCCTCCGGGGCTGACCACTCACAAACACGGGCTATGCATCTACGTGGCCGGAGTTTAAAGAGATGGCCGAGAAGCTTGTGCAGTGTCTTACGGGTGTGAATAGTGTGGAGGGCGTGTTGCTGAAGTCGGTAGGGAACTATCGTTGAGGGCCCGAAGTGCCAGAATGTTCGGGTTACAGCAAAGACCCCTTGCTGATTCTTACAGAGTCCATTCAACAGCCTGTTGATTTAGCCCTGTGTATAGCTATCGAGCCAGGCTTTTCGTGAAACGTTCTGACGACGAGGCGAGCGTACCTGGCGGTACGCGACCGAGGAGAGACTTTTTGTGGTCAGGATGTTTCACGGAAAGACCGGCCGATAGATGCCTGCAGGGCTAGATCAACAGGCTGTCAAGTGGTCTTTGCTGTATACGCCCTATCAGTTGGGATAGGTGGATAGAATAGCAGGTGGGTGAACACGCATAAAAACCCAGAGCCTCCCAGAATGGAGCGGCGGGGGAGTTAGGTTTCAGAAGATAAGCTCGAATATGCTCAAGGTACGGATCTCGCTGGTACGCTCGGTTGGCACATACTCTAATAAGTTGTGACCCGATCTGCCGGCGTCGAACCTTTTCGGAGACGACTATTTGGCTTATTGTCATCGCATCTGACTCTGGATAGCCGAGCGTTACATCTGCAATAGCAAAGGGTTGCTCGTTGATCCAGGCCACCATAATGAGGCGCTGGGGATCAGATGCTGCGGACCATGCGCGTTCCTGGCAGTTTTCGAGTTTACCGTTTGCGGGTAGTAAGAGGGGGTGGGCTTGATGGAGGAGTCGATCCATGGCTTGAAGGTGAGCCATTGAGGTCGTGAGCTTTAGCTCTTTGAAACGTACCACAGGCATGCGGTCTCAGTTGAGGATACGGAGTAGCTCCAAACGAATCGGATCACCGTCTATAAGAACACCTTCGTAGGTTCGTGGGGGGCCTACGACTGGGGGGGTGCATACTGACGGAGCGCAATCTTGTTGGACACACTCGACAGTCACGGCCTCCGTGCATGAGCTAGCTACGAGTAGAATGTTGTCGACCCACAGGGGCGTACGGCACAGGGGACAACACGGTTCCTGTTCGCAGTTGTCAGGGCTACAACTTTGTTCTCCGAGCGAAATACTTGCATTCGTTAGTTGCACAAGCTGGCCGTTGAGGCGTTTAGCTTGAGTTACTGCGGCCTCCACCGGTAACACTTCGGGTGGCTTGAGGAGATCGCAATTGTCGGGCTCCTCCTCAGTCGGCGTATCATCGTCGTCCACCGGTTCGGGGTTGGGGCCTTCGTTGGATGGAGGTGGGGGTTCAATCTTTCGGTCTGGGGTTTCGTCGGATGGCTCGAGGTCAATCACCCCACGGCCGCGGAGGATTACCGGCTGATCATCCTCTTCATTCATTGAGCCGGCACAGCCAGAAAAGAGAATGCTGAGAATGAGTACCCCCCGGATCCAGAATGTCTTTACATGAGTGTCTGCTTTGAACAGATATTCAGAAGTTGGTTGAGGTACCGTAGTCATCCCCCTAAGCCTGTTGAGAGGTGTTGAGCGCGAAGAGTGTTCGCCCCGCACGGTTTTGACCATGTCGTTTTGATCTCATAACCTAATTCCGATGGACAGTGTAAAGCGATGGGTCCAACTATCGTCAAATGAGCCTCCCTTAGGTTCGAGGAGGGCTCGGTTGGTTGGAACAGCACGTGTGGCGCCGATGGCGCCAACGTAGCCTACATCAGTTCGAAGTAGGCTAAAGTCGTATCCCAAACCTAGAGCGAGCCGAAGCTCGTCCGCGGCAGCGGTTGTCCAATCGAGGGTTGCACTTGGTACAGGGCTGGCTGCCCACGCGGCGCCAAGCCGACCGGCAATTTTCTGAAATCGATATTCAAGGCCGCTTTGGACGGTAAAGGTCGTGTGCCAGTTCCGTGTGATCTCTAGCGTTGTAGATGGGGTGAACTCGAGGTTTGTGTCGTTGAATGTATCCCAAAAAAGGATGTTGCCACTCACTTCGATGGTGAATGCTCCTTGTTCCCATGCGATCCCTGTCGAAAGCACGTGCGGAACGGAGACGTCGGTGATGACCTGGTTGGGTACCAGGGATAGCTCATCTAACGTAAGTTCTCGCTCGAACTCGAAGTCAACATCGCCTGTAAACGAAAGTTCCACGCCGGAGTGGAAGCTCGCTCCCAGTTTGATATGCCGCAGAACTTCAAGCTGGAGACCGAAGGTAGCCGCTACTCCGAAAGCGGAACTTTCTAAGGTCATTATACCCTCAGAAGGTAAATCGGTAGCAGGAGCACCAATTTCTGCCAGGGGTTGGGTAATATTAAGCGTGGCGGGGATAATTGAGATTCCCAAGGCGACCGATATATTGTGATTGAGCTTCAGGGCGACAGTGGGGGCGAAGCTATACGCAACGAACTCATACCTGCGATCTGGCTCTGGTGATGAGGCTTCCCACTGGTATCGGTGGCTATAGGGTTGGTAGAATCCGAATCCTACAAAAGCTTTTTCAGAAAGACTACGAGATAGAAAGATATGGGGTAGCAATTCGGGGCTATTGGAGATTGCTTGGGCTCCAAACCCACTAAGGTCAGCAGAGCTGCCGGGAGAATATTTGGTGTCAGGTATTCGGGTTGTAAGTCCGACCAAGACTTCCGTGCCCTTGGTTGAGGCTAAGCCAGCAGGGTTGTAATAAATGGCTGATGGATCATCCACGGTGGCGGTCACAGCCCCAGCCCTAGCCATGTGACGGGCTGAAGGGGTGCCGCGCGGAAAGCCGGTGGCCCCGGCGATGGGACTGAAACAACAGCCAATTAGTAGGTAAATGGCAACGTAGTTTGCGCTGCGCGAATGAATACGTACATTCTTCCCGAAGATCACTCGAGCATCGGGCTCTAGCACTTTGCGTGTGCTTAGACCACCCGATAGGCGTATTGGAGAACCAGGGCGAGAACATTGCAAAATGCATGAAAGATGACCGGAGCAATGAGTGATCCAGTGTGGGCATAGAGAGTGCCGAAAACTAGGCTGGGAAAGAAGGTTAATAGCCGGTTGGGATTGTACTCGCCTACGAAGTGAGCGAGGGCAAATATCCCGGAGCTGAGTGCGATAGCCAACCATGTCTTACGAGGACCAAAGGCGCGGGTGAACCGTTCCTGAAGATAGCCCCGAAAATAGAGTTCCTCGGGGCCGGCGATGATCGCAAATTCTGTGATCGCCCGTTCTAAGCCGTAAGGAGGGAGAGTGCCCATCCACGTTGCTCCCTGCTCAGTCATGGCGTAGTGGATCGCAAGGGTGTACCCAATTCCAAAGAGGAGGATGGCTGTACCTAGTGATGACCAAACCCGGCGCCATGTGTCGGGATTTAGGCCTAGTGATGTCCAACTCACCTTGTTGTGACCCAGTAGCCATAGTGGGCTGTACAACTGAAAAGCGGTGGCGAGCACAAGAATATGTCCAGACCACTCAGGCACCGCTTGTGCGGCGTGTTTAACAATGGTCAGCACCGTCAATATGGCGGCAGACGCCCACAATGCCTCTGTTAAGGGGGAAAAGGCAGGTACGGTGAGGGTGACTGATGTGTGGGGATCGTCACTCATTGCTCCCTCCATCCCTGAGCGTGAGCGGTTCGCAAGCCCGGTTGTTGGCTGGCTTCTGTCCATAAGGTGCACGTGTCTTGGGGCCGGCGGCCGGGCCGACAACCCCGCTTGAATGTCTTTTCTTGAGTAACGTCCGAACTAGAGGGCTGCTCAAGGTTGCTATCATGGCCGCCGAGATGATGACGATGACAACAGTGACGTTAGCTCATTCCATCAGCGGTTCCAAACCGGCATGATAAGATCTGTACCGAGGACGAAACCAATGATGAAGCTGCTTACAAGCTTAGTAATGTTATGGGGTTCAACCTCAGCCTACGCTGCTGGGGTGGCGGCGAAGGATGTGTTTTGTAACGGGGTGTTACCCATGGATGACCATCCCAGTACCGAACTTCGTGCTGGTGAGCGGCTTGAGTATAAGCTGAGCTTTAGTGGTATGTATCTCGGTAGGTTAGAACTTGCAGTAGGGGCCTTACGAAAGGTCGAAGGGCAGTTGGCGCTGCCCTTGGTGGGGCGACTTCGTACGAACTCGTTCGTTTCTGCTATTCGTCCGGTCGAGGGACGTTATATGGCCATGGTTGACCCCGGATCTCTCCAGCCATTCGGTGTCCGTGTGGAGTCTCAAGTGGGTGATGATCCCCGATGGGAGAAGATTCGGTTCACGAGCAATGGTCGACGGGTGGACATAAGTTATTTGTACCAAGGTCAAGAAAGGCGGCGGGTCTACACTGGGGATCACACAATTGTTGAAGGGTTGTCGCTACTGCATATCGCACGACGGGTTCCGCTGCGCCCCGGCCTCACTGGGTGCCAAGACATTCTGTCTACTCGTCGGATGTGGCGGGTAAGAGCAAAAGTTCTGGCAATGGAGACGGTGGCTACACCGGCGGGGCCGAAGCGAGCCTATCGGGTCCGGGCGACGATGACCCAGCGTCGGCTTCGGCAAGGGAAGAAAAAGCCATTTTCGGTCGATATGGATATTCTTATTGGGGACCTACCAGGCCGTCCGCCCCTGGCCTTCGAGATGCGTAGTACGAAGAGTCAAAAGGTTTCGGGCAAGGCTGACCTCATTCGGTGGAAACGGGGACGTCGGACCACCGCTAAACGATCCCTAACTGGTCAGCTGTAGAAGACTATCAAACGGTCTTGGATTCCAAGTTTGGCTATCCACCCATGAGGATGACTAGGCACGAGCGGTTTGGGGACTGCACCCATCCGAATCCTACATGGGTGGTCGAGTCATCGAGTAAGCCATGGAGGTGAATAGGGCTTTCCATTAGCTGTTTCCAGGCTTTACCTAAGGTGGAGCCTATAGCGAGATTTTCCACCAGTTGCCCTTCAAAGCCCGCTCGGCGGGCTCGTTGCTCGGGATGAGTGCCCCCTGGAAGCTTGTGCAAAGCCCATCCCGCTCGACAGATGGTTTGAGCATGTTTGGTGGCTGCGTTGTGAAGGCGAGCATCTGGGAGTAGCCGAGGTTCCCCATAATGCCGTCGAAGTTCCTTCAGCCAGCACATGGGGGGGGCAGAAGTGCGGCATGTAGGGGTGCTGATCTTGGGCCATCGACCAAGGGGTCGTTGTTCGCCAGCTCCGGCCCATATGCGCCGAATCATGGCTACCTCGGGGCCTAATCCTATGTCAGCGGTGAGTTCTAAGGTCCACCATCCGGCTTTTTGAGTGGCGAAAGTGGCGACGAACTGGTCTTGAGAACCTCTTTGGACATCTGCCTGCAAGGGGCGAGCGGAGCATTCTCCATGTTCTTCGGAGCAGGGTCCCATTTGCCACGCTTGAATTTCAATATTGGGGACCAAGGAGCGTCCCCGAATGCGAACCAGTGGTTGCCCGAGGCTGGTGGGGGGGGGAATGATCGAGAGAAGGCGGCGACCAAGGAGGACCACCACCCCTTTTGCGTTTTCTGCTACGCCGAAGTGGGTGAAACCTTGGTGCCGGCTGCTCGCGAGCACTTCCTTGAGCAGCCTTTTTCTACGCTGTTTGGCGTTGGTACCCAAAAGAGCGATCGGTTTGAGTCGGGTGACGTTGTCTCCATGACGTATGAGTGTCGCTCGGACAACATCGATTCGAGCAGCTGATGGATTGTCGAGGATTTCTCTGAGATGGGTGGTGGCCACGACATCCATCGCTCGGTCTGGCCGTAGACCGGAGCTGGCCCGAACGATGGCAGAACTCAGCGAAAGGGCTTCGATGGGCAAGGTGTCGGCCTGGGCATGACAGTCTGTCAAAACGCTGACCACCAAGAGAGAGCTTAAGCACTCCCACCAGCCAGGGAGCGATGCGACCCACTTTTTTTTGACAAAGTTTAGCATCCAGTAGCTTCCATAGCCGTATTACCACTGTTGTTGGTGTTTTGACTGGTGACAGCGACGGGTTAGGATACATCGTAGATGGGTGTAAGTGACCACAAATGCTTGGGGTACCTTGAGCCCAATACCCGCGAATGTTGCCGAGAAGGTACATTATCGATTGATGGTTTTTCTGGCCTATAGCTTGCTGGGTACTTGAAGTGACCTCCAGAGCCTGTCAGATTCTAACCGCAGTCGAAGAAAGCGAAGCGAAGAACTGACTCGCTCACAAGGCCAACAGGGAGACTAATGATGTTCGGATTCACACGGGCGAAACGAAAGGGTGAGCGGTCAGACTTTGAGGCGCTGACTCTTGAGCACATGGATGCGCTGTACGGGGCGGCTCTACGCCTGACACGGAGCGCTAAAGACGCGGAAGATCTAGTTCAGGACACGTTCCTGAAGGCGTTTCGGTTCTTTGATAGCTTCGAGCAGGGTACGAACATCAAAGCCTGGCTGTTTAAGATCCAGACCAACACTTTCATCAACAAATACCGGCGTAAGGTCAAAGAGCGGGAGATCGCTGACTCTCCGGCGGAAGATTTGGTCATCGATCGGTTTGTCTCCGCGGATCAGGTGCGCGCACTCCAGGATCCGGAGGGCGATTTCTTTGGGCAATTGCTGTCGGATGAAGTGGTTGGGGCCTTAGAGCAGGTGCCGGTCGATTTCCGCATGGTGGTGATCCTGGCCGACATCCAAGGATTCTCCTACAAGGAAATTGCTGATATTGTGGGGTGTCCAGTCGGGACGGTGATGTCGCGTTTGTTTCGCGGGCGACGGGTGCTGCAGAAACACCTCTATGACTATGCCGTTCGAGAAGGCGTCATAGATCCAGGCGCCGACGAAGATGGAAATCCGGTGAGCTTAGAGGCATTCCGAGAACGTAAGAAATTGGCTGGTGGTCAATGAGGAGATAGTTGATACGAAACCAGGTGCACTCAGCGTACGCTGTGTTCCTATTTGAGACTCAGACACCTGGTAATATGGGTTTCCCGCCCTGCTTGGTTGTACGGCGCCCCGGTTAGAACCCCACACGGCTCGGGTGGACCAATAAAATGTTCCATTGGTGGGTGTAATCGATAATCACTGTTGCCGGTCTGAGGCTCGGAATGTGCCGACTCATGTCGTAAATTCGGACTAACCGCTTGTCATGCGCTGGTTTGGTTGCTCAACTCTTAGATATACCAACGTTCCTTCGCGGGAAGGATTATTTTGCCTCGGAGATACGTTGGTTTGCCGTTACTTCCATGAAGTGTCGTGAAGTCGATAGCTACGCTGAACTCAGCTTCGACGGAGAGCTTGATGCAAACGATCGAGCGGAGCTTGAAGAACACCTTCATCGGTGTCCTGCATGTCGCCGACGGAGTGAGTTGTCAGGGTGGCTTCACAGTCAGTTGAGAGTACGCCTAAGGGAGCAGGGCTTTACGGCTACGTTACCTCTGGGGCTAAAGACGCGAATTACTTCTCGTATCCGAGCGGATAGGGGTAGTGCTTTGCGGTGGAGTCATGCTGCGCCGCTAGTCCTGGGCATGATGGCCTTCGGGATATTGGCTGCCGCTAATCAAGGCAATACAACGCCCTTGGATCCGGATGCGTCCGTGGAGCGTCACGCCGCGCAACTACCACTCGAGGTGCGAGCGTTTGGGGATGTACGGAGTGTGCGGAGGTTTCTTCGACAAAATTTTCGTCATCCGGTAGATTTTCCGAGGATCGAACGAACGTTACCGCAGCTGCGGCTTGTGGGGGCTCGTCTTGACCATGTGTCTAATCGAGAGGCTGCTTTGCTTATGTATGATAACCGAGGCGCTCGAGTTTCGTTGATGGTTTTTCCCTCACACCGGGTGCTAAGGCCCCCTCCTCGCTTTGAAGAAAAGCTTATCCATGGACACTCGGTGATTACCGGTCGCCATCGGGGATACAATGTTATGGCGTGGACCCGAGGCTCATTGGTCTATTCGGTTGTATCTGACGTCGACGAGCACGAGCTCGTGCATATGGTTCACGCTTTTTAAGTCATTGTTTAGCCTCTTGTGAAACCTTGATAAGTGTCCGTTTGACAGCTTGAAATGGCCCACGTAGCTTCCTCAGAGATAATGTCCGGTCGGGCGCTCATTATTGATAGGGACACCACTTTTGCAGACCAGCTTGCAGATGAGCTCAGTCGCGAGGGCTACGATGTACAAACGTGCGATACTGGTCGAGAAGGCATAGAGCATGCGAAGACTGATGAGCCTGACCTGATCGTGCTCTGTGTCGAGTTGGAGGATACTTCAGGATACTCAATCTGTGCCAAGATCAAGAAAGATATCCGACTCAAAAACATCCCACTGATAATAACCAGCGAGAGAGCTACCCAAGAGACTTTCGACCACCACAGAAAGTTAAAAACCCGTGCTCAGGCCTATCTTATGAAACCGTTCGAGCCATCTGAATTAATTGCTGAACTTAGGGGTTCGACGAGCACCGCTAAAGCTCTATCTTCATCGAATATGCCCCCTCCGTTGCCTCCTACAACCGGGAGTGTTGAGTTACCCGAAGTAGGTTTGGAACCCCTCGACGTAGACCCGGAGATGACCACGGATGGGGATGATATTGACTCCGATTTTGAGCGGACTCTGGCTTCGTATTCCAAAACCCTCCCGCGACCCATGGAGACCGAGGGCATTGGCTCCGGTATTAATCTGCGAGAAGAGTTCGATGAAGATGAGGTGCGAACGACCATTGGTACCCTTCCAGCGACCGTTCTTGAGCAGCCGGTAGTGCCTACGGACTACGATGACTCGTTGGATTCCGCTGATGACAGTGCCCTCGGAGAGTTAAAAAGCCGCCTATTCGATGTCGAACGGGAGCGGGATGATGCTCTTGCTGGAGAGCGCGCTCTCCAGGCACAGCTTGAGGCATTAACTGCAGGCCAGCAGCAGCTACCTAACGGTGAAGCAAACCGAGAGCTGATCGCTACCAAAAAAGAGCTGAACGCCAAGGAACGTGAGCTTCTTGAGCTGCGAGACAATCTCCAGCAGCGAGATCGACAACTGTTGGTAGCCAAAGAGAAAGAAGCTGAGCTGGAAGAGCAAATCTTTCAGGCCGATGAAGAACGATCGAAAGCTGATCAAGCTAGGTTAGAAGCTGAGGGACGCATCGCTGGAGCGGAAGCGAGGGCAGAGCAGATTGATCTGACTTCCAAGGCGACGATTAATGGCCTCCGAGAAGAACTAACCTCAGTTCGGGGCTCTCTTGACGATAGTGAAATGAACCTCAATTCGGCTCGTGAATTGGGTGAGCGCCTAAACGCTGATCTGGATGAGGCTCACGAGGTTATGGCCCAACGAGCTCAAACGATTGAGGAGCGCGACCAACAAATTGCCGAATTACGCTCAGAGCTCGATCAAACTCGTTCTGAGTACGAACAAACTAGTGCCGAACTAGAGCAAGTTCGAGGCGAACTTGATCAAACACGCACGCAGTTGACGCGCCGAGAGAACGAGCTCGAGGATTTCAAGGAACAGCAAGAGGGATTGATACGACGTCTGGAGGCGTCGGAGTTAGAGGGACGCAATCAGGCGCAGGTCATTGAATCGATGCGCCGGCAAATCTCGGGTCTCGAACGTCAACTAAACGAAGCTCGTCAGCGTCATCATGATGAGGCGGATATTAGAGACAAGGCGCGACGGGCGGTGGAGATAGGACTAAATCTCCTGAATGAAGCTGATTACCCGGAAAGTAGTTCCGATTTAGCTAAAGATGTAGATGAACCGTCTACCGGTGAGACACTCTCTGAAAGTATTCACACAGACGAGCCCCTTTAATGTGCAGTAAAGACCCCTTGAATGGATTCTGTAAGAATCAACAAGTGGTCCGCAGTTGGGGCATAGCCCGGCGTAGAGGCAGGAACTTGGGTTCAATCCAAGTGATTTCTGCTGTAAAGGCTGCCGGGGAGTTGTGTTAATTCCTTCCGCGGCTGCTGGCTAACTTGCTGGCGAGAGTACGGACGCCAGCGGGAATGTTTCTCGACCGGGCAAGTAGTTTTATATCCTTGGTATTCAACAACGGGACTAACCGCATGGCCACAGGGAGCGGGGTTTTCGGGTTTTTAACGAGCCCAAGTTTTACTTGATAGATACGGATCCAATTATTCTTCTTATCCTTAGCGATATGAGCAATGACGTCTTGATGAGTGACCTTGGACTGTGATGCTTCTATGACCTCTGGCTCCTGAATCATAGGAGACGTAACCGCGGCTAAAGCCACAATTCGGCTAGTATGCCTCATGAGGGTTTTTCTGATTTGCTTATTGCCTTTGGTCGCATAAGCGATAAGCGCTGGGAGCGACAATCGGCGCAGTCTCTCGTCGATAGGTAGGTTATTAAGATCCTCATTCGGAGTTTGTTCATCAATGATGGCCCGAGTGGGGGGAGCTTCTGCGAGAAGCTTGTCGTCCAGCAGTTCCGGGGGGACTGCGATCTGACTCACCGCTTCGATGCGGTCCTTGGCGTCCAAACGTAAGAGCGCGTGCTCAAACTCCCGTAGTCCTTCAAGGATAATCCCGCTTCGGATCAAAAAGTCGATACACCGATCAATGGTGGACTTTAGAGCGTGGGGGTTTTTGAGCAGGCCACGAACAATATCTGGGTATTCGAGGAGGCGGGCTTGGTTCCGAGCGATCAGTTCAACTATCGACTCGGTACACACGGCGGCCACATCTTCAAATACGTGACCTGGTGTGCTCGGGTTGAGGAGTAGGGGTTCGATATATGCGTCGCGGGAGGCGGCAAACAGTAGGCTTAAGTGACCTAATATCGCCTCATCGACCTGAGAATCAGAGAGAACCGACTTTGCTATACGGGGATCCAGTGCCGCTAAGGATGCGCTGGCCGCTTGGGCGATCTTCGGTTGTTCGTCAAAGCTTAGAATAAATTGTGCGGTCACCAGGTCTCGTGGAGGCAGCGGGGCGAGACCTTTGGCAGCCATCATGCGTAGGGGTGGAGGGGCGGAGATACCAGTGTGCCGCTGCACAGCCGCGCTGGTTTGCTCAAGAGGTATCGGGCACGGAGGCTGACTGGGGTTGTTCATAGTGGTCAGGGTGTTTTCAGGGACAACTGCGCTGGTAGATGAGGCGTAGACCCTCCAATGTCAGGTGCTCATCTACGACCTCAATGGTCGTAGCGTCACGAGCAATGGTTGTAGCCAGCCCACCGGTACCAATGACCCGGATGGTCGTGGCCTCGAGCTCCGACCGAATCCGGGTAACCAGTCCGTCGACCATCGCTACGTGCCCAAAGTACGTACCAGACTGGATAGATTCGATTGTGTTGCGACCGGTGGCCCGCTCAGGTCGTCCGAAATCCACTTTTGGCAACTTTGCAGCTCGCGACAATAGAGCACCCATCGACACATGGACGCCAGGGACAATAGCACCTCCAGCATAGGTACCGTCTTCAAGAACTGTGTCGATGGTAGTGGCGGTTCCAAAATCAACAATGATGCAAGCGCACTTAAATCGAGTGTATGCGGCTATGGCGTTAACAATGCGGTCCGCCCCAACATCTTTGGGTGGATCGTACCTGATAGGCATCCCCGTTTTTGTGCCTGGACCAACAACTAGGGCCGGCTGGTCAAAGACCTGCTGACATAGCCTGACGAAGGTGCGGGTGAGAATAGGCACTACAGATGCGAGGACGATAGCCCTCACCATGTCTGGCTGGAGCTTTGCGAATGCAAATAGTTGACGAATCATCAGCCCGTACTCGTCTTCGGTACGGGTATGTACGGTCTCTAGTCGCCAGCTGTGGATCAGCTGCTCATCGTTGTAGACGCCGATAACGAGGTTGGAATTGCCCAGGTCGAGAGCCAAAAGCATCGTCGTATCACTACAGTCCGGGTGCTCATTTAACCAGATGGCACTTGCCGCTACGAACAAGCGCACGGAGCGTCCTCGGCAGTAGGTTTGCGGTATGCCGGTTGTAGATACCTTGATCCGGTATAAAAAGGTCGATACCACCCCCTGACGTACCCGGCGGCGGAGGCCTCTTGCGGGGGGGTGCTAGAACCTATGCTCGGTAAAGAGGTTATGACCACAACTACGCGGGCTGCGGAGCGTTACCTACGACAGTGGTTAGCCCGCAACCCCTCAGTGGAAAAAGCGGTTGGATGGGGCAGAAAATTGTCCCTACAGCCGTATGTGTTTGCCACCAGCTGCTGTGGGCTCGAAGTTCAATCGGCTCGAGTCCAGCCCTATGACGCCCGACTTGGGGTAGGGTTCCCGGTGGTGGCTCCTCAGCAAGCGGATCTGCTGGTCGTGGCGGGTTCGATCAGTTGGAAGCAGTTGCCGATTCTTCAATCGGTGTACAGGCATATGCCGGACCCGAAACATGTTTTGGCTTTTGGTGTCTGTGCCTCATCGGGGGGACTCTATCAAAACTACGCGACGGCCAAGAGCATCGAGAAGTTTCTTCCAGTGGATATCCACGTTCCTGGGTGTCCTCCTCGACCGGAAGCCTTGCTTGACGCTCTGCGGATGCTCGGTCGCTCAGGAGGGCGCAAAGACGCCATCAAGTTGGAGGAACGGAATGAGTATTGAAGTGGTCGAATACATCTGTGAGCAAAAGCCGGAGCTAGTTGTTCGCACGGAAAGTGCTCATCGGGATGAGACGGTGGTGATTAGGGCACCGGATGTTGATAATTTTATGACCTTTGTTCGACGGGACACATCCACATCTTTCGAGATGCTCATGGACATAACCAGTGTGGATCACGGGGAGCAACGTTCACCTCGATTTGAGGTGGTGTATCATCTATATTCGCTCACGAAGAATCATCGACTTCGCGTGAAGGTTCCCCTTGAGGAGCAAGCTCTGAGACTTTCGACGGTAAGCCACATTTGGCATGCCGCGACGTGGATGGAGCGGGAAGTTTTTGATCTCTATGGTGTTGTCTTCCAAGGAAACCCAGATCTACGGCGATTGTTGATGTTCTCAGATTTTGAAGGACATCCACTGCGTAAGGACTACCCTTTAGAGGGACGCTGAGCATTACTGCTCGTAGGTGAGGTTTTGTCTTAAATCCAACGTGGTGAACGGCTGACAACCGTTTCCGGAGCGGGTAGTGACTCCCCCGAAGGCTGACCGCCACCAACGCCAGCTTGTAGAAGGCAATGGCCCATGAGCCTGCCGCATAGAGTTCAATATGGCCGCTGATTTCCCTATCGAAAGAATTCGAAATTTCTCCATCATCGCCCACATCGACCATGGAAAATCGACACTTGCGGACCGTATTTTAGAGTTTACGGGAGCGCTATCCGAACGAGAGAGTGAAGCTCAGTTTCTCGATAAAATGGATCTTGAGAGGGAGCGAGGCATCACGATCAAAGCCCAGGCGGTTCGTCTAGCCTATACCTCGAAGGCGGGAGATGTGTATCAACTCAATCTGATTGATACCCCCGGGCACGTGGATTTTGCCTACGAGGTCTCCCGGTCCTTGGCGGCCTGTGAAGGCGCTCTGCTTGTGGTTGATGCTGCGCAAGGGGTGGAAGCGCAAACCCTAGCTAATGTGTACCTTGCGCTTGAGCAGGATCTTGAAATTGTTCCGGTTATCAACAAGATAGACTTGCCATCAGCAAGACCAGACGAAATTCGTGAAGAAATTGAAGAGGTTGTGGGCCTACCGGCCGATGAAGCGGTACTGACTTCAGCCAAAACGGGCATTGGCATTGAGGATGTCCTCGAAGCGGTTGTACATCAGATGTTGCCACCGGAAGGTGACCGTGAGGCTTCTATGAAAGCACTCGTGATGGATTCTTGGTATGATCCATATCGAGGAGTGATCTGCCTGATTCGGGTTGTCTCCGGACGTCTACGAGTACGCGAGGCGATCCAGTTTGGTACCAATTGGCAAAAATCTTTTGAAGTGCTGGAGATCGGCTGTTTTACACCTCACTCCAAAGGGTTAGATGTTCTTAGGGCGGGGGAGGTCGGGTTTTTTGCGGCCTCTATTAAAGATGTTCGAGATGCGAGGGTGGGAGATACGGTATTTGCCGCCGAAGCGGAGGACAAAGAGCCACTCCCGGGATTTCGTGATGTAAAGCCGATGGTGTACGCGGGGTTCTTTCCTATCCATAACTCCGGTTACGAAGCACTTCGTGATGCGCTCGAAAAGCTCCGCCTCAACGACGCTGCATTTTCGTTTGAGCTGGAGAGTTCGCAGGCTCTCGGATTTGGTTTTCGGTGTGGGTTCTTGGGCCTGCTGCATATGAACATCGTGCAGGAACGACTGGAGCGAGAGTTTGGGGCTGAGCTGATCACAACCTCGCCCACGACGGTGTACCGAGCCACGCTGGCGGATGGTGCGGTGATTATGATCCACAATCCGGCGGAGCTACCAGCCAGTGATGTCCTCGAAACCCTTGAGGAGCCGGTGGTGATGTCTCGAGTTCACACTCCTGCGGAATATGTAGGCGCGATCATGAAGTTGTGTGAGGATAGACGAGGCATCCAGAAGGGACTGGAATACATCGGTGAGAAGCGGGTCTTGTTGAGCTACGAATTGCCATTTGCAGAAGTGGTTTACGATTTCTTTGATAAAATGAAGACGGTGAGTAGGGGATATGCCTCGCTCGACTACGAGCCTACGGGGTATAACCACGCACCGTTGGTTCGGCTAGATGTGCTGCTAAATGGTGACCGCGTGGATGCACTCAGTATCATAGTGCACCGGGACCGCGCTTACGAACGGGGGAAGATTCTCACGCAAAAATTGCGGCAAATTATCCCTCGTCAGCAGTTCGATGTCGCGATTCAGGCGGCGATCGGCGCTAAGATTATTGCCCGGGAAACCGTGAAAGCGTACCGCAAAGATGTGACCGCAAAGTGCTACGGTGGGGACATTTCACGTAAGCGAAAGCTTTTGGAGCGGCAGAAGGAAGGCAAGAAGCGGATGAAGCAGGTGGGAGCGATTGAGGTACCGCAGGAGGCGTTCCTGTCCGTCTTGAAGGTAGACGAATGAAACGAGCACGGGCAGTAAAGGTTGGGGCTGGCGGTAAACAGACGGTGGCTTTGGACAAAACGACGGCTAGAACCGCTGATCGCGGCATTCGCGAGGTAGAGCGCTTGATGAAGCGTTACCGGCGGCGCATTTCTGAGGATGATCAGCGACGTTGTCGAGAGCGAATCCAGGCTGTTCAAGAAGGCATGGTTGCCAACAGCCAAAAGCAGACGGTACGTGCCTTAGAAACCTTAGAATCGTGCCGGGATGGAGTCTTTGGGTTCGCCCAAAAGAGTACGTCCAGGGAGTACGTTGAATCTATTGTTTTTGCGGTAGCTATCGCACTCATTCTCCGAGCCTTTGTTATTGAGGCGTTCAAGATTCCCACTGGGTCAATGGTTCCTACGCTGGCGGTGGGTGACCATATCTTTGTCAATAAGTTTATCTATGGTCTTCGAGTACCATTCACTAGTTCGTGGTTTGTGCAATGGGGTGAGCCCGAACGGGGAGATGTTATCGTTTTTCGATACCCTCCAGATCCTTCTAAGGATTACATCAAACGGGTGGTGGCTACCGCTGGCGATCGTATATCTGTTCGAGAAGGGGTGGTGTACCTTAATGATGAGGCACTTACCCGTCAAAACTTGGGAGACCAAGCATATGTTGACGAGAGTGAGGATGAAGCAGGACGCTGGCATTCAGGGCGCGTAGCGCTTCCTATGCGAGCGTTTAAGGAGACGAGTTCACAGCAAGAAGCGACGTACACGATTCTTGAGGACCCGAATGCCCACGCTTATTTTCCGGGTCGAAGTCCGGTCCGATTTCAGTGGGATGGTCCCGAACGAGGTCTTCGATTGCCGGAGCAAGTTGGGTTGCATTGTGAACAGCGGGAGCAGAATAGTCTTTCTGGGTATTGCGACGTACTCCCAGGATACGTATTCGTAATGGGAGATAACCGAGATAACTCTGCGGACAGTCGTCGGTGGGGTGCTGCCCCGATAAACCACGTCAAAGGTAAGGCTATGTTTGTCTGGGGTTCATGGGGCGCATCTTGGTTAGACTTTAGATTTGAGCGGTTGGGGCACGTCATCGAATAGGCGGAAGTCATAAGCTTCCGGATTCTCTTTGACACCTGAGACAGGGTGGCCCAATAGGTCGTCACGCGAAGCCGCGTGACGGAGGAGCAAAGTGGTGGACAGAAAAGAGGTTCGTCTGGCGGGAGCAGGTACCCATGGTATGATCGAGGCTGGCCTCATCTTGCAGGTAGCTGCGGCAATTTACGACGACAAGAATGCGCACCACGTTCAAAGTTACGGACCAGAGGCCCGCAGCGAGGCTGCACGATCGGAAGTCCTTATCTCCGACGGAGATATTGATTACCCGAAAGCCACTCAGGTTGATGCCTTGGTAGCGACTACGCAAGCAGCGCTGGAGCGATACTCCAATGATCTAAAGCCCGGAGCTTTGGTTATTTTGGACAAAGAGGTGGACTCCGCGAGTCTAGTGAATGCGACGGTACACCACCTTCCGCTGCTAGAAACTGCGGAACGCTCCCTTGGGAAGCCTTCATTGTTGCCAATAGTGGCGCTTGGGGTCTTGGTAGAGTTGACGGGTGTCGTGACCAAACCAGCGTTGGAGTCGGCGGTTCGTGATCATGTTCCGCGCGGTGGAGAAGAGCTACATATCCAGGCCTTAGAGGCTGGGTACAAGCTCGCAAGAGTTTGAGGCTTCGCAAGAGTCGGGCCACAAAGCTCCCAGGAGATTAAGCATGGCGAACGAGCGCACTCTCAGCATTATCAAACCCGATGCAGTAGCAAAGAATGTCATTGGCGGTATTTTTTCGATGATCGAAGCTGCCGATCTCAAGGTTGTTGCTACTCGAATGATTCACCTTACTGAGGATCAAGCAAAGGCCTTCTATGCGGTGCACCGCGAACGGCCTTTTTATAACGATTTGGTGTCTTTTATGACCGCGGGGCCAGTGGTTGTTTCGGTTCTGGAAGGCCAAGATGCCATCGCGAAATACCGGAAAGTCATGGGTGCGACCAACCCGGCACAAGCGGACAACGGTACGATCCGCAAGGCGTTTGCGGAGAATATTGAGCGGAACGCAGTTCATGGGTCGGATGCTCCGGAAACAGCGGCGATGGAGGTGGCTTTTTTCTTCCCCGAAAGCGAGATACGTTCTCGATAAGCGTTTTCTGGGAAGACCAATCCCATTGGGTCGTCAGCCCATTGTTGAGGTGACGACCACGAGGCTGTTGAGCTATGTTCGATATCCGTAACGCTTCTTTAGTCTCGCTTGAGGCTTGGCTAAGTTCCTTGGGAGAGTCTCCGTATAGGGCTAAGCAAATCTTTCGGTGGCTTCATCAACGAGGCGCTCGGTCTTTCAACGAGATGACGGATCTTTCAAAGGAGCTACGACAGCGCCTTGGTCAGCAAGCTGTTATCAACTGCCTTGAAATTTCCTCAAGGGAGATCGCAAGGGACGGTACTCGCAAGTATGCTCTTCGTGGTCATCGAAGTGATACCATCGAAGCGGTTTTTATCCCCGATGCCTCATCTTCGGGGCGAAACACCCTTTGTATTTCCTCCCAGGTAGGGTGTGCGATCGATTGCCAGTTTTGTTTGACCGCTTCCTTGGGGTTGATTCGCAATCTTGAGTCAGGGGAAATGGTTGAACAAATCACACGAGTTAAAGAAGACCTCGAGCACTCAGCTTCATTGGAGGGCAAAGAGCAACACGGTGACTATCTCCCTGCTAGCCTCTCCCGGTCCGGTCGGGTCCCTAGCATTGGTAATATAGTCTTTATGGGGATGGGTGAGCCGCTACAGAACTACTCCCGCCTTGTTGAGGCGGTGGGTATAATTACCCATAGCTTGGGACATCACATTTCCCCCCGACGAATCACTGTTAGTACCTCCGGTATAGTTCCTAAAATAGAACAACTGGGCCGTGATACGTCTGTACAGCTTGCGATCAGTTTGAATGCAACAACCGATGATATTCGTGATCAGATCATGCCCATTAACCGTCGATGGAATATTCAGGCTCTATTGAGAGCTTGTCGACAGTATCCTCTGAAAGAACGGCGCCGTATTACTTTTGAGTACGTGATGCTTGCTGGTTTGAACGATACGGACGAAGACGCTTACCGGTTAGTGAAGTTGCTCCGAGGACTCCGGGCAAAGGTCAACCTCATTCCTTTCAACGAACATCCTTACAGCCCTTACCAGCGACCATCAGCTTCGCGTACAGCCAAGTTCCAAGCAATCTTACGAAGTCGGGGCTATACTGTGCTCATTCGCACCCCTCGGGGCGACGATATTTCTGCGGCGTGTGGTCAATTGGGCGTAGAAGTACAGGCACCTAGAACATCGGCAACGGAACGGGGCCAACGACTGCGGGTCGTAAGTTAGGGCGGGACTTTAACGGCTGGGCGCGGTCAATGCCACCGCTGATGAGATCAACTGCGGTCACGGCGATTAGCGGGGATCTATCAGTCAACCAGAGCCCTGGCTGGGGCGTGTCTTCAACTCCTGACCGTGTCCTGACTCGTGCCTCACATATCCGGTGCCCTCCCCCACCGGGGCCGACTGTTCACACTCGCGGGCTACGGCGTCATCTCCGCAGCCGGAGTGTGAAGACACGCCTTAGTCTCCCGCCGAGTCTGAAGATTCAGGCAGCCAGATGCTAGGTAAGAGTTTCACGTCCATGTTAGATGAAGGCAGAGATGGATCGGGAGACGTCGAGCTGCTCAGCGAAGTGGAGGTGCCGGCAAAAAGGGCCGCGCTTCGGCGCGCGTTGGGCCGCGTTTGTGGCGGCGTGTTGGTTGGGTGTGAGCTCAGTGGAAACCGCTCGAGCGCACGGTCCACGGCGGGAGACTTCCGAGCAGCCGGCGAGCAGCGAGTTCCAAAAAGTCACTCTGAATGGCGCCCCGGGAGAGCCCATGGGCCTGGCGGTGCTGCCTGATGGTCGGGTACTCCACACCACCCGAGCGGGGCGGGTGTGGTTGCATTCTCCGGTGACGGGCTTCAACACCGTGGCGGCCGATATCCCCGTCTACTCTCACGACGAGGAAGGCCTCCAGGGCATAGCGGTGGACCCCGATTTCGAAAAAAACGGATGGGTGTACCTGTACTACTCTCCGCAGCTTGGCACCCCGCGTGACGACGCGGAGACGCCCTCATTCAATGAGGGCGACTCCCCCGCATTCGGCAGCGTGGCTGAGTTTGCGCTGTTTCGCGGGCACATGCAGCTTTCTCGCTTCCAGTTACGCGGCGACCGTCTCGATCTGGGCAGTGAGCAGCGGATCTTGCAGGTGGAGTCAGACCGAGGCATTTGTTGCCACGTCGGAGGAGATATTGACTTCGACGCTGCGGGAAACCTGTATCTGTCAACGGGAGACGACAGCAACCCTTTCGAAGCCGACGGGTTCGCTCCTCTGGATGCACGTGACGGGCGCAACCCCGCGTTTGATGCGCGCCGCACTTCGGGCAGCACCAACGACCTGCGCGGCAAGCTGCTTCGCATTCGTGTTCGCAAAGACGGCAGCTACACCATTCCGAGAGGCAATTTGTTTCCGCTCCGGCAGCGCAAGACGCGGCCGGAGATCTACGCGATGGGCCTGCGCAACCCCTTTCGCATAGCGGTCGATCGCCGCAGCGGCGACGTGTACGTGGCGGACTACTCGCCCGACAGTCCCGTTGCCGA
>JAHQVK010000070.1 GCA_019634385.1 Myxococcales bacterium
CAGGAGAGCGTTAGTGAGGACACCGGTAACACTAGCAGGCCATCGGAAAAGTGGGATGGGGTTGATCCGCGAAGTATCTTTTCCGGGGAACGCTCCGGATGAAGAGGGCGCATACCGGGCGTATGCAACCGATGAAAGGCGAAGCCGGTCCGGACGTTCCACGGAAAAAGGACCCGCGTAGCGCCTAACTCACTTTTCCGATGGCCTGCTAGCTAGGGCGTGTCTTTGAACTCCAGCTGCGGAGATGATGCCGCATACAGCATAGACCACTTGAATTGATTCTGTAAGAAGCAACAAGGGGGCGCGCAGCGGGGCATCGCCCCGCGGAGAAGCAGGAACTTGGGTTCTACCCAAGGGATTTCTACTGTACCGCGTTTGTGAGGGGTCGGCTCTGAAGAGAGGTTACGGGATGTACCCGAACGAGGGGCCCGAAAGGGAGGCGAAGCCACCGAACCCTCACAAATGTAGGATACAAGTCAGAACGCGGTCTGGAGTTGAAAGACACGCCCTACAGCAATGACCACTCGATTTGATTCTGTAAGAATCAACAATGGGGCGCGTAGGGAGGCATTGCTGTAACTGTCCAGTATAGCAGCGGGATGATTTGGCCCTGTGTGTAGCTATCGAGCCAGGCTTTTCGTGAAACGCTCTGACGACGAGGCGAACATACCTGGCGGTACGTGACCGAGGAGAGACTTTTAGTAGACCAGGACCTTTCACGAAAGACCGGCCGATAGATGCGTGCAGGGCTAGATCAACCGGCTGCTAGGGCGTGTCTTATCACAATAGTTTCACACCGACCTAAAGACACATCGTCGTCCTAATAGACACCAAGCTAAGTACCCTCTCTGTGGTCAAAGGAGTATCGCTCCATGGGCATTCAGTTGGTTTGCGACCACCAACTCAGTTTCCTCCTGGCGCATCTCTGCTAGACGTCCCACAAGCTCAAGTACAACATCGTTGCCAAGAACCAACTCATCAAAACGTTTTTTTGATAGACGAAGCACAAAAGCTTCTTCCATTGCCGTGATCGTGGCGCTGATTGGCGTATTGGTCAGCAAAGATATCTCTCCAAAGAGATCACCGGGCTTGAGCTCAGCAAGAACTATTTCCTCATCAGCAACAACTTTGGATACTAAGACCCGCCCATGCAGCAAAAGATACAAGCCTGAGCCTCGCTTCGCTTCCTCGAGAATGACTTCTCCTTCAGCAAAACTACGACTCTTGAACTGCTCCATAAGTACGCGACGAGCTTCCAGTGAAAAGGGCAGAAACAGCGGATGGGTGGCCATAGCGGTGGCCAACAAGCGCTGCCGATAAAAGTTGCGCACCGCCGTCGCCACCGTTGGATAGTGACCGATAAGATCTTCTAGAAGCTCCCGGGAAAGTTCAAAGATCTTGGCATCATCTTCAACTTGAACCGTTGCTGTACGAACCCCGTCCTGGAGCAACGCCATTTCCCCAAAGAACGCCCCTTCACCAAGATTGGTGAGCAAGACCATATCACCATCTCGGTTCCGTTGACGAACCGACACGATACCAGAGGCAATAACATAGAGTGAATCACCGTTGTCTCCCTCCGTGATAACAACTTGGCCGCGCCGTAGCTCATGCATAGGCATTCGCAGCAGCATTTCCAAAAAAGCCTTTTTAGGGAGTTCCGAAAACAAGGGAATAGAAGGTAGGGAAGGCAATCCTTCGCTTGTGCTAACATCCTCGTCAGAATCAACCTCTGCTTCATCCGATGGGGCGGAAAGCTTAGGAACATCTTCAGTAAAAGGATCACTGCGCGGCCAAGCCTGGAGGACCACATCCAACTCCTCGTCCGCTCTTGGTTCAGTTGTCTCTAAGGTACGCCGTCCATTGGTCCCCATCCCTGCCGCTGGTGCCACCGGCAGGGCCGGCACCTGCGGAACACTCCCTTTACGCCGGGCATAAAGGTCCGCAAGCATGAGCTGGGTATGAGTATGATCCGGATTTAGCTTCAGAATCTGCTTACAGACCGCGATCGCTTTCAGAAGCATCCCATATTCTGCGTAAACGTGAGCAACCTGCTCATACTGCTCTACAGCCGAAGAGGAATGGCCGAGCCGGCCAAGGAGATCTCCGATCGTAGTTCGGCAACCCAACGCGAGGGGGTCCTCTTGAACAACACGCTCATACAGTTCCAAGGCCTCCTGCAGCCGACCATCAGCATACAGTCTTGAGGCGCACTCTTTCATCCGTCGAAGTTTAGCGATCATCACTTACCGATGGATCTACGTCGGGGACTGCTCCGGTTAGGGTTCTCGCTAGAGCTCGAGCCAAATCGAGAACTAAGGTCGCAGCCGCTCGGCGAGCCGCCTCCGGCGATAGCGGTTCCGCCTTTCGTCCGTCAAAACGTATCTTGCGGTCACGTAGCCATCGTAGCTCCGGGGCTTCTTGTGCCCCAACATCCTGAAGGACCGACAAACCAAGATCCAATTCACCGCGGATCAAGCGCGATAAGGCCGCGACTCGCCGTAGTACCCAGTCACATCCACCGGCGCCGGTTTCATCAATCACCAGTCCCTTCGTTGCAGAAACAACCGCCCGAAGCATGATTCGAACCACTGGTACAAAGGGTTCCGCAGGATTCATAGCCGGGGTGTAAACGCCGGGAACCGGAGGAATAAGCTGTTCACGAGGATATCTTGGAACCGCAGTAAAACCCAAAATAGCCTGCCGCTGGGGCACCTGTGCTCGCAATTTGGTCAACGCGTCCCATATCAGCGTATAATCGTCTGATTCGGTCAGCCACCACTTGGGTAACTCAGGCCGAGCCGATGGTGAGGTAGCAAGAGGCTCCTCTTGATCCTCTTCAGGCATGGACCCTTCGTTATCGGGCGGGCTGTACGCCTCAAGGTCGCTGGAGCTGTCAGCAGCGGGCAGGGTGACAGACTGCTGATCAGCCGCTTCCGGAACCACGGGGAGTCTTCGATCTTCTTCCAGCTCCGCATCCGCTCCGTCGATAAACCGAGCTAAGGTGTGGGCCAACTCATAGACCGCTTGTTGGGCTTCCGAGCGCTCCTGAGAGCTGAGCAAGGCCATAGCCCGTTCTGGGCGCTGAGTGGCAACCAGAGCCAAGCACGCAGTAATATCTTCTCCAAATTGCCGAGGGATTACCACAGGTAGCAGCTGCCTAACCCTCCGACTCAGGGTTAGAGCCGCCCCAAGTCGAGCCAAATCACGCGGCGAAAAGGCTATTTGAGCCAGCGCAGTATCCCTTTCGGCAGACGTCAGTGAGCGCTCCGCTAGCCCTGCAAGCGTACCAGCATCCAGTCCCTCCTCATCACCCTCAAAACCGTCGGAAATCCCGGTCCATCCCCCGAGAACCGACTTTGCTGTCAGCTCGTCCACGCCCTGATTCATCAGCGCGCGGATTATCCCCTCCGGCGACAAAGCGGCGTATCTTAAACCGGTCTGCCCCGCAGGCACCCAAGCTATCGCCACCCTCGCGACCACAAACGCACCCAAGGAAGACTGCATGTGAAAGCCCTCCAGTGGTTTATCGGGCCAAGCGGCCCGAATAAGATGTTTTTGTCGACCCCCCAGCTCCATCAACTCAGCATCAACATCCGATGCCAAACTTTCGATCGCGAGCGCCCGAGCTATCTCCCATACCTCAACCTCAGCTTGTTGAAGTGCATGCTCATCGCCCTGACGAAGCTGAGACCACCGCAACTGGCCCAAGTCGTCGTGGTCTGTCTTAACCACCATAGCTCCCTAGGCTTAGCAGGGTCCCACCGCCGAGGCATGTGCTTCTAGAGTTTTACAGTGAACGCTTTTTGGTCCGCGATTTCGACGTCGTCCCGTCTTCGCCGCCATCAGGCGTAGAGCCTGGAGGGGAAACTGATGCCTCATCTGCTGATGACCCCTCCCCTTCAACATCTTTGATGTCTTCATGTTTTTGCTCCCGGTACGACGACTTACCCTCTTTAAATGCATCCGAGAACACCTTCTTAAGGTCCTCTCGTGACAGCTCCGGATCACTAAAGTAGGCGTTTGCCGCTCTTCCGAGGGCATAGGTCACAGCAAATGAAGCGGGCGCAGCCAGCACCCCCCCCAAGCCAGGAAGCAGAATCTTTCGCAGCACCGACAATGCTGCCCGCCCCGCAAGGGTCAATCCCGCCACCGCACCCAACTCCAAGGCCACCCTCTTGGCTTCAGCATCAGAGACATTTCGACCATGTACGTGTCCAACGGTCATGACCATGGCCGTGTGTACGGGAAGGAGTAGAGCAATATCCACCATTGGTAGGGGAACCACCGCCGCTGTCGCTGCCGCATAACTTGCCATCTGGATGACCTCCAAGGCAGTAGCTTCCCGTTCCGGATCCGGGACTTTGCTCCAGTCGGTCTTACGAATTTCAGCGAGAGTATCAAGCCAGGACATAATTAGAAGTTGTACTTCAGAGGAACGGTTATCGATACGCCAGGAATGACTTGAGAGGACGCAACCGCCGCCCTCCACCCCGCATTGACCCCTACCGCGACACCCGGCAACCAAGTTCTATACTCAATACCCACACCTGCACTCACAGCCAAACCCAAGGCAGGGGAGGTACTGGAACCGTCTTGAACGGGCACAAATGGATCCGGCGTCAACCACGCTACACCCGCTTCGCCACTCAGGAGCAAGACCAACCGCGGCTGCACCCGCCATCCGACCTGCATCACAAACGAAGTCTGGGCCCACATAAAATCTTCCGGCAACAACGAGGCGTCTTGATCTCCAGCCTCTGGAGCTCTACGCACCGCGCTCTCGTTCCAGCCGATCACCCCACGAATAGCGGACGATACTTCAAAACCTACACCGCTGTACCACAGATACCCCGCAGACAAGCCAATGGTAGGCTGAGGGACAGATAAGCGCCGTTCGGCCGGTAACACATCACGACGCCAACCGCCGTAGGACATATAGCCTCCTATATCCATACCTACGAACCATCGACGGCTGCCCTCGATTTCACTCTCGGCGTCTGTGGCTAACGCCTCAGGTTCCGAAACGGGCGAAAGTTGCCCCGAGGCTGTGGAGCTCAAAGACATCATCACCATCCAGCCTAAAACCACGTATCTCCCCTTCGTGAACATGCCATGCATACCCAATCAACCAGCATCAAAGGCAAAATGTACGACATCAACTCACCAACCTCCAAAGCCCACTCTAACTCGCTGTAAAAATAAAAGGATACGTCACTTCCGCGACGCCACCTCCCCGCGGTTTTGGAAACTTAAGTGAACTCATGACCCGAACCACGCATCCAGTAACCGTTTCGTGATCCAGGGTAGACTCCTGAATCCGTGCCTTACTGACCAGCCCATTGGGAGCAATCACAAACCGAACCGAAACCTTGCCCATCAGATCGGGCGTCGTGCTCAACTCCTTTTCATAGCAGAACTTAAACCGCGGCAGATTGAGGCGGATCACCCGGGCCACTTCAGAGCGGGTGAGGCTCCCCAAAACCTTTGTTTTAGCCGGTCGGATACGCGCTCTTGACCGCCCTCGGCCCCCGAGATTCACCGAGCCCTCGCCTCCACCTCCTTGTCCGAGACCAGTCCCGAGGCTACCAATGCCAACCAGTGAGCCTCCCCCACCGGTACCCGTTCCTCTTGTACCCAGCCCTCGCGCACCGCGAGCCACGCCTGGTTTTTGTCCCCTAAGACCACCCAAAGCAGCTGAAATCCCCGCACCCAGCTCCCCGGGTCCGAGAACCGCAGAAGCCTTAGATCGATTAGCTTTCTTCCGAAGAGCCCCAAGCAGACCGGTATTGAGCGCCACCTGTCGGTCCCTTTCTTTTCGATCCCGACGTACCCGACGGTTTCCGGGTTTTGGTGGTGCCGTATCCTTGGGTTTCTTCTTCGACTTTTCCCCTCGTAGTCCAGCTTGTTTCGGGGCCCGACGACCTTTGGGAGCACCCGATGGCCTAGCCCTTCGCCGTGTCAGTGCTGGTGACACCACCGCCTTCAGTCTTACCTGGACAAACGATGCATGTCGCCGCTGCAGTTCTGCCTGTTGTTCCTCTAGGGTTGGTAGCGAAACCGAGCTAAACGCGAGAATAAGCGCAATATGAACCAGAGATGCAAGCCACAGGGCTCCCAAGAAAGCTCTATCTCGAACCGGACGTCGAAGGATAGGTACGTGCGTCCTTCGATAGTCGAATTCGTAGGTTAACCCACCGTAAGTGAAACTCAGTCGCTCCCCAGGCAAAAGCACTTTGGGTCCGGTTGATGCCTCCGTTGTTTCCGAAGACTCGGCAACAACATCAACGTCCACGCCCTCTGGAACCCAAACCAGCGTTTGATCATCAACACAATCTACAAGTATGGACCCGGACAGTGATGGTAACTCACCATCAACTTCAAGATCAAACCTCCCTGCCTTTCGATGATGAAGAGGACCTAAGGTAATCGCTCGGGAACGTCGGACCCTAATCGCATCCAGAACAACATCCTTCCAACGAACAGATACTTCCAACGAAAGATCCGCTCGATCATCAAAGGATGGGCTCACCGCGGCATGGGCATCTTGTTTTGATCTTAGTCCTGCATTCATTCAGCGTGACCTATAAGAGGGTATCTAACGAGGCCTTGAGCTCAGGAATAAAATCAGCTCGCGCTTTGAGCAACGAGCGGAACTTTGTTGGTTTTCGGCTGAGCACATACGACCCCTCCGGTTTTGTCAGCTCACCTTCGATCGTAACACCGGAGAAATCGATCACCGTTTTCTGTTTGTACACGGTTCGCTCAGTTGTTCCCTCTACAACTGCAGTTGGTTCTTCAGCGACTTTGGTGGTCCCCTCTGCCGCCTCTTGAGCGGAAACGGTACGCAGCGGAACCAAAAAGCCCACGAGTATCAAGCTAATACCTAAGTTCTTCATATCGATCATCCGCCTCCAGCAGTCCCTATCTTCCTTCGCTTTGAGCCGACCCTGAGCCCATCTTGAGCATCAACTTAATGCCATTATATCGGCCACAAAAACCGTCGTGTTCATCGTCTAAGCAAGTCCGATTTACTGTCAGTAAATATTGATCCGCATATCGAAGGGCGATGCTCCATTCACCCAAAAGCTGATAGATCACCACAAGTTCCTGGAGAATACTGCCATCTTCCTTCTCCTTGTCTTGATGCTGAAGACGATTGGCAAGTAGCGCTCGAGCCTCTTCCAGAGTCTCTGCTGCCTCCCTCCATCTCCGTAAGCCCCTAAGCGCAAACCCGTACCCAAGTACCACTTCATAGTTCGGCTCCGCTTCTTTGACTAATTTGAGACTCTCAGCCGCTAAGGAGTAGTGACCACAATGTAAGGCAAAAACGCCTAATCTAAAGCGCGCCTCTATATGGCTCGCGTCGATGGCCAACGCTCTCTCAAATGAAGCGAAGGCTTGTTGTTTATGTCCCTGAGCCTGAAATGCTAAGCCGTGGTATAGAGGGATAACCGGATTGCTTTGAGCCTCTTCACCTCCCAACTTCAAGGCATTGGCCAAAATGGTATGAGCTCGGTTGAACTCGCCTTGATCTATAGCAATAGCGGCCAGCAATTCATGCCCCCGTACATACTTAGGAAAACGGGTAAGCAGGCGACGCACCGTCCGGCTAGCCTCCTCATATTTCTCTTGGAGTCTTTGTGTCTGAGCAAGACTATGCAACAACTCGGGATGCTCAAACTCATTGCCTAAGCCATTCTCCACTGCAACCAATACTTCCTCAGCGCGGGAATGCTGCTGATCGGCTTGAAGACACGCTGCCAAATTTATTGCCGCGTCGATAGCTTGTGGATCTCGCTCAAGTACACTCCGGTACCCGGCCTCCGCCTCTTCCATTTTCCCCAACTGGTGCAGCGCATACGCTCGATTGTAGAGCGCCTGCAGATCACCGGGGGATACGCGCACGTACGCATCGTAGGCAGCAACCGCCTCCCGATACTTACTGTGCTTGAGCAACTGCTCCGCCGCCAATGCTGCCCGAGGTGTCACCTCAATAGTCGTTTCTCCAACCGGAGTCACGCTGGTACCTGAAGCACACCCACCACCTATACTCAAAATCCAGGGGGCAAGCATCGTCGGCCAACACAAAAGACCCATTGGGCTGAGGGCTTGCTTCATCTTAGGTCCCGACCCACCGAAGATATACGAGGGAGAGCCATCACCTCGGAGGGTTTCCATCGAAATTGATGAGACTCAAGCGAAAGGGCCGGCATTGAATCATCTGCTAGTAGCTGTTGAGCCGTCCCCACACATGGTCCGTACATACCCAACTCCCACGACTTACGAAGAGCCTCCAGAAGCGCTTTCTGCCCCCTAGAGTTTGGTCCAATCGCTAGCTTGTCCAGCTCCGTCTGATAGATCACCTGCTGCTCTTCCGTCAGTGAGCGGGGCACCGGAGCCAAGCGAATAGACCGGGCTAACTCTAAGAAGACCTGGCCAACACGAACGAGTGCACAGATACCATATTCGGCATCACCGTAATCCAGCACCAACAACAATTTTCCTCGCTCATCGCAACTATCCTCAGCACACGCCAATTGCTCAGCCATCCCCATTTTTCGCTCTAGGCTCTGTTGGTGCGTACTGAGCTTCATTGACACATAAGCCTCGTAAGGCTTCTCCACGAGCTGAAATGCGGCATGTGCAACCGCCTTCCGAACCATTTCTTCTGCTGTATCCACAGCAGGCAAGACCTTGTAGGACTCGACCAATTGCCTAAACTGCTTCTCAGCAGCCAATCGCTGACCCAAAGCCTCCAATGCGCAACCTATATAATAGCGAGTAAGAAAACGATCGCCCGGTGAAAGCTCCCGATAGGTCTTGAGCACCAACGAATAACAACGAATCGCATCTCGGTGCTTCTTGGCCAGCAAAGCTTGGTAACACCCGCGGCGATGTACTTCTTGCGTCTCTGGTCCCGGAAACGCTCGAATATACTTCTTCCAAATCTCGTACGCGTGGCTCGCCCGACCAAGTTGTTCATAATATACGCCAGCATTAAACAAAGCGTCTGAAGCCTGAGCTGCCTTCGAATATTTCGCATAAAAAGACTCGTAAGTCTCTGCAGCTTCTTCCACGGCACCAATGCGCTCATACATCACCGCCTCCCGCCAATGTCCTCGGATGAAAAGTTCTCGCTCTTCATTCTCCGTTTGAACAAGTGACGCAGCTGAGCCCCGAAGAGTCTGAAGCAATCCGAGAGCCGCACCCAGCTGCTCAACTTCTTCGTAGATGAGTGCCGCGCTGAGAAGCAAACGGCTTGCAAATCGTGAGGCTGGAGTAGCTTCATACTGCTCCTTATAACGGTCAGCCACCAGTTGAAGCGCCGTTGAGCGCTGACTAAGCTCAGATAAAGCTCGAGCTTCCTTCTCCTCCGACTGCAAGGCAAGGTAGTCTGCGCTTTCCACAAACCGGTTGAGCTTTTGGATAAAGTCTTTTGACGCGGCCAAGGCAGAAACCTCACGAAACTGCAAGATCCTCCGCCTAATATCATCCCATTTCTGATCTAAAAGTAATGTATCTAGAATGATAAGCGCCGCCCGGATGGCCAGCTTCTCCTCAGCATGCTCAAGAACAACGGCCAAAAACCGACGTCGAGCTTCAGCATAGTGCCCACGTTCGAAAAACACATAAGCGGCCTTATAGTGCGCAGCCGCCTCTTGCGGACCGTTTTTCAAAGCTAGACTGGTATACTGATCACAAGCCTCAACAAGACGTTGGTCAAAGGCTGTCAACGGCTCGGAAGAACGTCTAACCCCTTGTTCAGCAGCTAAAGAAGCGGCCTGCGAACCGTGTACTCGAGTCCCAACCTTCTTCCCCTGAGTGGCCGCAAGTTTTTCTAGTGCAAGCACACGATTGTATGCTCCCTCCCGTACAAATTGGGCCACGCCCTTCGGTTCTTTTAGAGCATCCGGAGACCAGGTTGCTGCATAAGCTCGAGCCGCGTCATCCCATCGCTTCAAGGCCCAAAGCGCATCCGCATAAAAAAAGTAGATCTGGTGCCTATCCGCAGCCTCAGGGAAGGCCGTCAAGTAGTTTCCGTAAAGAAATGCGACCAACTCATAGATCGAAGTCTTCTTCAACTGTCCAGCTTCAGCATAAGCATCAGCAGCGATGTCTCTCCACCGCGATTGAGCCCCATCTAAAGCCTCAGCCGCAACCGTATGAGTTTTTCTCCAGTTACTACTCGGTGCGTAGCGTTTCATCCACACCCTGAGAGCTCGCTTTAACATCTCTGAATTATCAGCCTGATTATAAGCCTCAAAAATCGCCGATTGATACCCTGGTGCCATTGGGCTATCCGGGTAGGATTTTAGTATTGCACGATAGATCTTTATAGTCTTTTGCCAAAACCCACGCTGATAGTGTTGCTCTGCGAGAGCCACCATTAACCGCTCTGCATCCTCCACAGTTTCTTGAGTCTGAAAGTACTCAATAGCTTCCGAGACTTCACCAGCTTGCGCATAGAACCTCGCCAGGTCCTCCAAAGCCTCCCGCCTCAACTGAAGCCACTTAGTCTTGCCGGATCTCTCATCCGAAGCCTCCAAAACCTTTTGCAGCCTACGAATCCCCTCCCGGTAATCTCCTAAGTTATATTCACACCACGCAAGCTTGTACTGAGCATAGTTTCCCACGGAAAAACCGCCCTGTCCCAAAGCTTTTTGGTAAGCATCTTGCGCGGGTGCCAGCTGATTAGATGCAAAATACAACTCGCCAAGTTGTAGATAGGCTGATGCAGTTAGAGAGCTATCAGAAAACTCCTTGAGCAAGCGTTGAAAGTACACAATCGCTGAGTTCTTTTGATCTGCGGTAGCCGCCAGTTGACCGAGGTGAAACAGTACTTCATCCCCTCGTGGATAATGCGGATAGCGGCTTGAGATCCGCTCATACAGCTGAACCGCATTAGCCTTGATCACCTCAGAGACACGTAGATAAGCCTCACGGTCCGGTTCTTGACCAGTGGCACCTGCTTGATGCCACGCGGCTTGTGCGGCCTCGTATTCCGCCATTTCCTGAGCTTGATGGTATAGCCCCTTACTCCAGTAGAGATCCGCTAAGCGAAACATCATCTCTGGCTTCTCACCGTCGTCAGCTCCAGCAATGAGCTGCTTCAGGTCATCTATCGCTTGGTCTCTTTTCTGGGCCGCTGCTTGACTGAGATCAACCTGGGTCCTCGCAGTCGCGAAGTCCATTGTCACCGCCCCTGCTTGGCCTCGTTGGGGCCTCGCCTGACGCTGCTGATCTTCGGGGGAGCCACTTTGGGCGGATACGGTAGCCGCTACAAACAAGCTCCCACCCACCCAAACTAGTAGAAGTCCCCATATTCGTTGTATTGTATCCCGTCGCCTTCTCATACCTCTTCGATTATGGGCATATAATCATACCTCTTCGATTATGGGCACAAGCTGGTCACCGCGTAACGATAATAACCCAACTCATCCCGCCAGTATTCTCCGTTAAACCGCCAGAAGGGCTGCCCTCTCTTATAAGCCGGTGTGCGAACCTGATGTGGTATAGATTGTGTCACCGACCCCTGTGCTCCTTCGAGCTTTTTCAATTCAGCATCGGTTGTCTCAAATTGAATCGCGCGAGCTTGGCTTATAAAGCCGCGAAGGAAGGCTTGGATAGTCTGAATCTGTGTGCGAACAAGTCGTCCCATCAGGCGTACCCACTTAGCTTCTTGGTCAGCTAGACTCTCCGCAAGCTGCTCTTTTAGCCGTCCGGGTGGCAAACCATTTGCCAAACGTTTTGCTTCAGACCGAATCCGAAACAGTTGATGCGACAACCGCCCCAATCGATGGTTACTAATCAAACGTCGGCGAACCTCATGCGGAAAATCTACCGCGCCCTCATCCCACATCTGAACCCAAAGCTCATCCGTACGGGTGGTTTGTAAAAACGCCTCCACGGCCTCCACCATTGGTTCGTATTGAGTAAAGAAACCATCGAGTACCTCCTTAGCTCGCGCGTAACGACATAGATCAAAATATGCAGTAGCCTTGAGGACATGCGACTCTGCTCGGAATCGACCGAAAAAGTAGGGCGACTGCACCGAATGCATCATCCCCAAAGTTCGTCCTATGTCACTTTCAAAACCTTTTTTGGAGCTTCGATTGAGGCTACGCATCCGGTATGCCCAACCAGATTCGAATAAGGCATCCATCCATTCTTCCGAGTAACGAGGGACCAATTTGTACAGTTCAATACTTTTTTCATAGGCCCCCATGGCGTAATATATTCGAGCCTGGCCGAGTTGAGCCAGACGATGCCAGCGTTCAACATCTTCTCCAGAGTCACCCTCCACATGCTTCGCCATCGTCTGGAGGTACTTCAGCGCCTGCTCATATCTCTTTCCGCCATTTTCCCCCGTCTCTTCCGCGGCCATAACACCTAGATAATACAATGCTTTAGGATACTCATACGCATCGATATTCACCGAGCGTAGGAACTCCTCCGCTTCAGCGTTGTTGCCAACCCTTCTTGAAACCAGTCCAACCATGTAGTTCACAGTGTTAAGCCGGTCCGCAGATAGGTTTTCGAACTCTTGGTCGTATCCCCGACTGATAATTTCAGGCACCAGAAGGTCATCATCGAGCGCCTCTGCCAATTGAAGCAAACCATCAGTAGCATCGAGAAAATGGGGATGCGTAGATCCCTGCTCGAAAACCTTGCGGTAGAAAGTATATGCCGGGAACAAAAAGCCAGCCCGGAACAATGACTGGGCGACATAATACTCGGCTCTATATCGATCTCCGAGCCTATCATCTACTTGAGCGATCACCGCAAACTGAACAGCAGCCTCAAGGTACTTGTCGCTGTTGTATGCGACAATTGCCTCATCAAGAGTCTGACCGGTGGATACTTGGGCCGCCGCAAGAACAAATCCACTAGCTAAGATGCATCGCAGCAACCCGAGGCCTCGTCCACTATGTACCGCGAATTTCATCTACTTTGACTCACCACCAAGTAAGATACCGACACCTACCTGCACATAGAGATTGTTTCGTATAGCATCACTCACCAAGGGACGTTCCGTCTCCTGTGGACGATAGACACGACTTGAAAAAATGTAGTCCCTCAGTTCAACCAGCATCGACCAACGCCTACCAACTCGGAGCCGAGCACCACCACTCACAGAGCCTACCAACTTCACCGTGGCCGGCTCATAGGCTATTTCCCCACCACTCGTTGCCGGACAATTTCTATCCTCAAAGAGGTCAGGGTCCAACGATTCAGACCCAAAACACTGTACACGGCTCATACCCAATCCAACTCCGGCCCCAACATACAAAGAGATGGATCCAAACAAGTTATTAGGTCCTCGGAATTTTCCATGAATCAGATTCCACTGAAGCCCAAGACCACTCGCCCACAGAAGTTGAGTCATCTGTGCATTTTCACTGACCAGGCCCACCTCAGTCACCAATTCTTGAGCCAATTCGGATTCAGTAGGGCGAAATACCCCCCCAAATAATTCCAGGGCAAGATGCTCCGTGATAAAATAGCCAACGTGGGCAGCCACCGCGACCGAATCCTCGGTGCCAATAAAGCCACCACCAAGCTGAAGATTATACAGAACAGCGAATTCAAACTTCGGAGCCGGAGGGTGCCACTGGTCCTGCACCACAAACACCACTTCATCGTCGTCAGAGGCATAACCATCAGTACCCAGACTGAGTAAAACCAAGAGACTGTAGAACGTGACTCTCCCGCTCATTTCTGAGGTACTCCCTCTGCGCTAAAGCCAAAATCGACTTGTAACCCTAGTTGCCCGACCAATGAACTCGTCCAACCGGAGACGTCTTGACCTGGTCGTTCAGAACCAGGATCCGGAAAATGAACACTGCGAATATCCAACCGCATGGCGAAATTTTTCCATAGATAGAGACGTGTCCCAGCACCTATATGGCCTGTTGCGGAGATACTCTTTAGATCGTTAGTAGAATCAAACTTCCGCGCCGTACCAACCACACCCGCCCCCAGTAGTAGATATAAATCAAACGTTGGCTCCCACGCTCCAGCTAGTGATAGTCGGCCATATATGGGTGACCAAACAACACTTCCAGAAGCCAACCATTGCATCTGATGCATATCAGATAGTCCAGGTTCTTGATCCACCTGGACTCGAATTGCTTCCATCAGAGCGTTTTCTCCGGATAGATATGTCGCCCCGTTCAGTTCAACGCCAAGTTGTTCAAGAAAATTGTACTGAACATGCACAGAAACACCGGTGCTCTCCGTGTACTTAGCCAACAGAGTCCGGGAGAACAGCAATCCTACTTGTAGTTTATTACGTCGAGTCCTTTGCTGGTTTAATATAACTGGCCAGTCGTCAACATCAGGCCCGTAGGTTTGTTCGGCCTCAGCTGGAGACTCGAACACCACACCACCAAGGACCCATGTGAGGAGCATACCTATGAACCAGCGTCCCCACCGAGCCCCGATGCGACATATTACACCATATCCACTGCGAGTACAGAAAAGCCCCTGCGAACTAAGCATAGAAAAAAGCACCGAACTACAATCTCAGGAAATATTCCCAAAACCGTTTACGAACCATAGAGCAGTACGTCATCGAACGTGGCCTCAATCGAGGACACCCGTCCTTGGAGTGGTAGCTAACAAGGTCCCTCGATATCCACCGTATCAGCCACTATCCAAGTTTCGTTATTATGGAATCCGCCATCCAGCCATCAACCAGTCGGTGCGAGTGGCTAACACACCCCCGTTTTTTGAGCAACCCGAGCCTATGACGACGTTATGTACCAATAGCTCGTCGGATGGCCTCCGCAATGTCATCGACATACATCTGAGTAGCTTCCGCATCCGGACCTTCTACCATTACCCGTGCTTTGAGTTCAGTACCAGAGTACCGGACTAAAACTCTCCCTTGGTCACCAAGAGTGGATTCCACTGAAAAGATGCGCCTACTCACCTCCGACAGCTCATCAAACGGCACTTTCTCGCGTACGGGTATGCTCACCAGTCGTTGAGGAACACGCTCAAAAACCCGAGCAAGCTCAGAGAGTGGTGTCTCCCGCTGCCTCATCACCTCAAGCAACATAAGCCCGGCTAAGCACCCATCTCCGGTGCTCGCGTGATCAAGAAACACCAAATGCCCCGACTGCTCACCACCAAACCCGAAACCGTGACGGCGCATCGCCTCCACAACATACCTATCACCTACTTGGGTGCGTACAACCTCTGCACCAACTTGCCCTAGACTCCGCTCCAAACCCAAGTTACTCATCACAGTAGCCACTACTGTACGATGCGGCAATCGCTCTTTAGCCATCAGATCGCGGCCACAGATAGCCATCACCGCATCCCCGTCAACAAGGGCACCTTTCTCATCCACGACAATTAGTCGATCGGCATCTCCGTCCAACGCGAGACCAATATGGGCCTGACGAGCCACAACTTCTCGTTGCAGCTGCTGCGGTGCCGTAGCCCCACAACCATCATTAATGTTTTTCCCGTCAGGCTGGTCACCGATTGTCTCTACGGTAGCCCCAAGCTCCTCAAAAATCGCTGGTGCCACTCGATAGGCAGCACCGTGAGCACAATCAACAATGACTTTGATCCCGTCGAGGCCCACATTGGGATCAAATGTCTGCTTCACATATTGGACGTATCGACCGCGCGCATCCTCCAATTTCACCGTCTTGCCGATATCTGTCTCGATGGGACGTACGTTTTCGATATTCCCGGACTCCAAAAGGCTCTCTATCTCCGCTTCGATCTCATCGGCGAGCTTAAAGCCATCCGCGCCAAAGAACTTAATGCCATTGTCTTGAAATGGATTGTGGGAGGCGCTGATCACAATTCCGGCATCAGCTCGCAGCGTTCGGGTTAAAAACGCAATGGCAGGCGTAGGCATGGGACCGGTCATAATGACATCAACCCCGAGAGAACAAACCCCAGATGCAATACCAAACTCCAGCATATAGCCAGATATTCGCGTATCTTTTCCAATAACTATCCTATGACGGTGAAGCCCTCGCCGGGAAATATGTGCGATAGCCCGACCAAGTTTCAAAGCGACCTCTGAGGTCATGGGATACTTATTAGCAACACCCCTTATACCATCGGTACCAAACAGCTTACGTATCATGTTTTGTTCCTTGTCTTAGGTGAACTCGGTACGTTCAGTGGGCGCCGGAATCATGTTCCTAACCACTGCATCCGCTACTCTCACGACATCAGCCATGGCGCGAACGTCATGAACGCGTACCACATCGGCGCCACCAGCCACGGAAAGAGCCACCGAAGAAGCCGTTGCGTAGATTCTGTCCTCAACCTTACGACCGGTAACAGCACCCAAAAAACTCTTGCGAGAAGTGCCCACTACCACCGGTACACCCAGTCGGCGAAATTCGCTCAGCTCGCGCAGGAGTTGGCAATTGTGCTCAACGGTTTTCCCAAAGCCAAAACCAGGGTCCACCAAAATTTTGCCGAGTGAGACCCCACCACTGACCGTCCGATCAACCGCATCCGCCAATGCGGTCCTCACCGTCTTCGTAACTCCGGAGGGATACTCAATAGGACCCGTTTGCATAGTAAGCGGTGAACCCAACGTATGGCCTAACACCAGGTGAGTGCCGGTCTCTTTCGCAACCGTCACCATTTCAGGATCAAAACTACATGCGGAGACATCGTTGATAACCTCAGCCCCTAATTCCACCGCCCGACGCGCGACGACTGCCTTAGTTGTATCAACCGATAGACCGCGTAGACCGGCGGCCTGGAGAGCCTCAAAGACCGGGAGAACCCGACGCAATTCTTCTTCTACCGGGACCGCAATGGCCCCAGGTCGAGTCGACTCGCCCCCAATATCAATGATATCCGCCCCTTCCTCACGCAACTGATGTGCACGATCAACCGCTGCATCCAAAACCGCATGCCGACCACCGTCAGAGAATGAATCGGGCGTAACATTGAGAACACCCATTACCAGAGTGCGCTGACCAAGGTTATCGAGGCCAAATCGATGGGTCGTCTTCATCGGGAAAACTATCGTCTCTGAGCCTGTTCATACCGGCAAGAATTTACTCTCCTCTATAGCGGAGAGTGTCCGCGTAAGTCCCGACAATGAGAGGGTTTACGCCCGCATACAGCAGAAACCACTTGGGTTGAACCCAAGTTCCTGCTGCTACGCCGGGTTAGGCCCCGCTGCGCAACCACTTGGTGATTCTTACAGAATCAATTCAAGCGGTCTTTGCTGTAACTGACCCGCACGAAAGTATCGTCCTGGTCATTGCACAACTACACGATAGATACTCAGATATGATGACCAGTAACCATCTGTAGGTTCACATCTTTGCCATACAGGATCATGAATCACCCAGAACAGTGCTCGAGTAGATTGTCGATCAACACTAACACATCTCCTGGACCTAACGAGATCTTTGCCCGATGGTCTTCCGGTGGCGTCTCTTGAGAGCAAGATCGCCGTGACGGCAGTGGCCCTCCGGCAGACCGCCTTCTCCATCGAACAAATGGCGCCAGGCGGTATCGATCGAGCCAATCCGGGTCAAATTTCTGAGTTGGACCTCAACCAGGGAATAAAACGCCTTATTCAGGTCCGTACCGGCCTAGGGAAGGAACAAAGAAGACAACTTAATGCCCTCAACGCCATGCTCCACCGCACCCAACAACTCCAAAAGCACTTGCATACCCACAAAGCTGCAAAGCTTGTGTACATCGATGACGAGCTGTTCGCGCTTGAGCCTCGTCTACGCTCAACCGCCATCGAGATAGACTTCAACTTTGGCGATAGAGATGGAACCATATCCTCATCGGACCTCCGACAAGCACGCGACCACTATGAGCTAGTGCGTGGTCCTGTAGGATGGAATCGGCTGATCGCTACCGATGAAGTAGAGCGACACCTCTATCCCCTACGCGCTTTATCCTCCTCGGAAGGCACTAAGCTCCTTCCTACAGAATGGTTGGCAGCGCCGCCCAACCGTCTGCAACGGCTGACAAGAATCTCACGCTATCTGAGTGACACCGGACTCGCACGTTCATACGCTGATATCGCCGCCCGGTTTGCTTGCTCACCAAAAGAGAGCCCGTTCCACATCACCTATGAAGGGGCTCTTAAGTTACTAGGTAGCGAAATACGTAAACGGGGTAGCATTAAACCAACCCTGACAGATATCGCTCGTATAGGCTGCGAAGATCCGGAGATCAAGGCCGTCCTGCGTAGCCCTATTGAAATGTCGAGGCGCCTTCACCCTGCTGCTCTCCTCAACCGCTTTCTCGACTAGCTAGAGCGTGTCTTCAAACTCCGGACCGCGTTCAGACTTGTTTTCCACATGTGTGAGAGGTCGGTAGCTTCGGCCCCCCTTCCGGGCCCCTCGGCCTAGTACACCCAGTACCCTCCCTCCGGGTCGACCCATCACACACGCGGAATACGGCGTCATCTCCGCAGCCGGAGCTTGAAAACACGCCCTAACAACTGGACATAGCTGATTGATTTGGCCCTTTGTATCCCAAACTGAATGTGATCGCATATACGACCTAAAAAACGCATATTTCGCTCCCTTCTTCCTTCATCTTAACATCCCAGCGCAAACGCTTCCGAATCCGACTACGATCCGTCATAGATTTGTACTGAGGTGAAGCCTCGGGAACACAAAAGAAGGACGACCTCGGTCACGCCAGTTCGATGGGGTCAGAATATCCACCGTGCCCTACATCTATTCGCCAAGACTGTTCGATTGCGCCGTATATATCAGCCCAATAACAAAGCCTATATCCGAGTGATGGAGGAATTTTGCCATGCCTTCGGACTGGTTCTCACCCAAAGCCCCATTGTCGATCTTAGAATCCAAGCAGAGGGAATTTTTTACCAAGATGAGTGTGTTCTTAGAGCAAATAACGACGATCACCGGATGATTGAGGTCTTGTACCAAGATGGCATCCGGCGTCTCGTTTTTCACCGGGGCGTCGCCCTTTGGGAACTTGAGGTGCTCATCTCAGCCACATCTACCCGTCTGTTCGAAGGGGAGGATGAGGATACAATAACCTATCTATGGCAACATCAGCTCAAACATATTCAGTACGTTGTAGTAGAGACTCAAATTGTCAGCTCGGTCCCTTCCGAAGCTTCTGCAAATTCTGGTTCCAAAGTATCCATAGAGAGAGCCATTGATGGTGTTCTCCAAGAAATTTACGGTGGTAGTGAAGCTGATCCAGGCACCCCCTCTATTGCTCTTGATAGTTCAGATCTTTCTGCATGGGATATTGCTCAACGGTTATCACCGGTTGACGAAATGGCGCCCGGCTTTCACCCCCAGCATCAATATCCTCTAGCACCATCCTATGGCTCCAACCTCCTACACGAACTAGAGCAAGAGAATGACATCAGCATGGGTCTTCGAGCCACCCACACAATCTTCGAGGCGCTACATTCTTCCGACTTGGCTCCTAGATCACGAAGAGTGCTCTACGACGCTCTTCTTACCATATATGATACTTCTCTCACCGATTTTGATCAACTTTCGCTAGCCGCTCATATTATCCAGGAGAGCCATTTGTGCCCGGATACGGCCGAACGTGCCCAATGGTTTCTCGAGGCTTTGGCCGAAACCCGCTTGAGACAAGCGACGCAGCACCTAACAATACATCCTGCGCCAGAATTGATCCCACTAATAACGTATTATCGGTCCTGTGGAACAGCCGCAGCTGATGTGGCTATTTCTGCTTTATCCATGCTCAACAAGCCCCAAGATCACCGGATACTCTCTGATTTGATCCTAGAGCTTGGAGGCGGAAGTTTATCTCGTATCGAACAACTACTAAACGGCGGAAATATATTTCTCATCCGAGAGATCCTCTATTTGTTAACATATCACCCAAACGTCGAAGCTCGCCAAATACTAGAGCGCATCGAGTATCATCCATCAGCCGAGGTCCGCATTGCTCTTTTAGAAAACAGCCGGCTGGTTGGCGACATAAACACCGGTGTTGAACTGGGCATACGTTTGTTTGAAGCCCCTGAACCATCGGTTCGTATTGCTGCCGTCCAGCACCTTGCTCGAAGACCATGCCGAAGAGTTATATATCTATTCGAAAAATGTCTCCAGGCCCCTGAGTTCGACAGTCTAGCATCAGCATTAAAACTTGCTGTTTTAACGAGTTATATATATGTAAGTCCCTCGCGTGCTATCCCCGCCCTCGATGCGTTGATTCACCGAGGATGCCGACTATTCATAACAAAGCAGATAGAGGATTCTGCCATTCAAGCTATTCGCTCGCTGCATGCGTCCAAACACACCGCTCAGGTGAACACACTCCTCACCAGAGCCACACATACCCGCAATCGACGTATTAAAGCCGCGGCCGTCGCCGTCTTAGATGGAAGCTGGAGTCCAGCATGACAGTAGCACTACCCATAGAATCTCCTTCAGACGCTCCAAGTACACAAGCCGTGGAGCAGGCCCTGAACTTTCTCGCCGCTTTGTTTATGGCGATACGCACCGGTCAGATTCATCGCCCTAACAATCGGGCATTTAAAAATTCAACGAATATCCTCTACCGTTCCGCAGATACTCTTTTCAAGATCACTGGCTCATTCTCTATCCAGTTTGTCGACGACGCCGCCTTTTTTAACGGTCATCGTCTGCGCTTTACATCCGGTACATATGCTACTCTACGCGTCCTCAGACAGCTATTCGAATGCAAAGGGCTGGGCGGCATCTCCATCCGACGTCATCCCAGTCCAGATGCCGTCCGCCAACTTGTCCTCTTGATCTCCAATCCCCAACCTCCTGGATGTCCATCATCCGTCAACTTTCCGGATGATGACATCGCCTTATTAGGCACTCAGTACTTTGCAGATAGAACATCAGCAGTACATATAGACCGAAAAGTCTTCGCCGTCCAAAGCTACGCAAAACTCATTCTTGCCATTCGAGAATACCAACAAGCCCCTGACTCACCAGATCCACAACCAGTCTCACCTCGGCGTAGAGCCATTAGAATTATCCAGAACCTCATTGACTTATGCGACGATCGTGCTGATTTTGTTTTACGCTTAGCTACCAATCGAAACGGCGGAGACAAACGCGAGCTCGCAAGCGCAAATGCCTGCGTCCTTGCCCTAGCCGCCGGATACATAGCGGGATTCGACCGCCGCAGTGTTATGGATCTCGGTTTTGCTGCCCTAACCTACCGACTCGATATCAGACCCACCCAACCATCCACCTATTGCCCCTCCGCAGAAGCCATCAACAAAATCGTAGGCGAACGTCCATTAAACCGAGCTAGTTACACCAGGCTACTAATGCTCCGAGAGTGTTCCCCATCAGCGACATCTCCACTCACTAACACCCACCCATTTGCTCGCCTACTAGCGGTTATCATCGCCTATAACAATCTTACTATGGAGCAGGGTTGGCACCCCCTCGACGCACTGGCTCAACTGACCCACCAACCCCACCGCTTTGATCATCGGTTTGTTGACCTACTCATCAACATCCTTCGGGCTTTTCCCGTTGGGGTGAGGGTCGTTCTAAGCGATGGAACGCTCGGCACGGTCCATAGTCATGACGGCAGCTCTCGTTGGGACCGACCGGTTGTCCGAATTGAGCGCACTCGCCTCGGACCAGCTTCTTCAACCCTCAATCTCGATCTTATGGTCAAACACAATTACCAATTTCAGCAAAGAATCGTCGGTACCCAGATGTTCGTCTCTCAGGCACAAGTGGTTTCGCCGCGCGTTCAGCACAAAGCTTCACCCAGCCACCTTGATGCAGATCCTGCTGAAGGCAACTCATCCCGGGTATCTCGCGAGCCCCCTGCTACCACCCAATCCGTCGCTCCGCTTACTCCGAGCATACCAATCCACGACCTCCAGCTTGTCTCATGAGTTCAGAATTTTTGGCGAAATCTACCGAACCTGTGATTGTGGTGCCCACGCTATCTGGGGCATGTCTTCAAACTCCGGACCGCGTTCTGACTTGTATCCCACATGTGTGAGTGGCTTCGCCGCCCTTTCGGGCCCCTCGGTTCGGTTCATTCCGTTCCCTCCCTGCCGAGCCGACCCTTCACACACGCGGGATACGGCGTCATCTCCGCAGCCGGAGTTTAAAGACACGCCCTAGACATTTTCGGCGATACAGCAGAAATCACTTGGGTTGAGCCCAGTTTCTGCTTCTACGCCGGGCTCCCCGCTGCGTGACCCCTTGTTGATTCTTATAGAATCAATTCAAGTGGTCTTTGCTCTAAACTCAACTGGAGCGCTTTCGTCGGGAACGCAGGTCCTCAATCAAACACTCCAAAGACCGAAAGAGTGCCCTACCATCAGTACCCACCGCAGCCATCGCTCGACCTATGGCTTCCCCTCCCTTTGGATCTGCTTCTCCTAGCGTTTGGGCCAAATCGAACTCCAGTTCAGCCTCGTGAAGGCGCGCCAGGAAGAGCTGAGCAAAAAGCGATAACACGTCGTCGCTTGGACTCTTTTCTACAAGCCCCTGCAAACGCCTACGCGCGGAATGGGCGCGTAGGCGCAGGTCCTCGACCCGTCCAGAAAACGGAGTCTGTACCAACAAAAGTGTGCTCACCAGGAGGTTGCGTGCTTGCGCCTGGATATCCGCCAAACTTTCATCGGACATGTCTGAGTTCTGATCAGGCACGAAGCAGATCTCGAATAGGACACTAGAAATGGCAAACGAAACATCTACACCAATACTTCGCTCTCCCTGCTCCGTATCATTCTGTTATAGGCATAGTGCTCATGAGGACGACGATGACCATCGCTCCTGTGCTGATAGTCAGCTTGTGGAGTTGTTATCCTAAAGGGTGGCCCCCACAGCGTCCTGGATATGCCATTCACGACTTCGCTTACGATGCGGGTCCCTACCTCGTAAGAACCGCTCCGGGCCGAATGGCTGTGGTTTGCGCTCACTCTCTGGCTTCCCCTCCCACTGTTCAATGGTGGGTTCGCCCCAGTAAAACTTCAACAACAGCCCCGGACTATCATGAAACCAGCGCACAAATGCATGGAGAACTGTGGGTGGCCGAGCTTCAGGATCTTCCGCCAGACCATGAGGTACGCTACGCAATATCGTCCGAGTTAGGACTGCTTGGACCGTTCACCTTTCGCAGTGACCGCAGTCGTAGTGCACCCTTTCGCTTTGCAGCGCTAGGAGACACCCGCAGTGGCCACCAAGTACACCGCAACCTGATCGAGCAATTGGCTCGTGAAGATATTGATTTTTTTATTAATTCCGGGGATTTGGTAGAGTTTGGCGGTGACCACGACCAATGGATCCAGTTTTTTAACATCGAAGCTCCACTAATAAGTAAGCGTCCCCTATTCGCTTCAGTGGGCAATCACGACAACTCCCAACGGTTATACTTTCGCCGGTTCTTCCTCAGGGGTTCCCATGGTCCGAACCACCGATACCTAACTCAAGACTGGGGAGATCTAAGAATCATTCTTCTCGATTCAGAAATCGAGATTCGGCCGGGGTCAGCACAACACGTCTTTCTCGAAAAAGCACTGAGAGAAGGCGTTCAACAAAATATGCTACTGATCATCTCATTACATTATCCCCCTTATTCGTCCGGAGAGCATGGGTCCAATCCTGAGGTTCGAGCAGTCCTCGCCCCTTTGGCGAAAAAATACGGTGTGGAACTGATCCTGGCTGGACACGATCATAACTACGAACGGACCCATCTTATGGATGGGACAACCTATATTGTAGCAGCCTCCGGTGGCGCTCCTATCCGCCGAGTTATCCCCAACGACTTCACCGCTGAGTTTCGAACGGAACCACACTATATTCTATTCGATGTAAGTGACCATCGACTAATCGGCCGTGCCCTCAACCTCCAAGGGGAGGTCTTTGACGACTTTATTATAGAACCTAATCCACCTCGAGCTGAGAATTGACACTCTCAACCTTCACCCTCATCACGGCTGCCCTCCTCAGCCAATATAACCCATTAAACCAGAGGAGCAATCAGGCGTCGGAAAGCCCTCTTGGACAAGATTACGACCAAACTCGTCTTTCATCAAAGGCATATACCGACTATGTATCCTCTTCGTCGGTTGCTCCCTCCCAGCTAACATCTTCTTCATCGGTTACAGCCACTCAACATATTACATCTTCCTCAGTTGCAGCCGCTCAGAATCCTCAGACGAGTTCCTCCCCTAAAGATACGTTGTTTTCTAATATCAAGGAGCAACCAAAGCCATTGTTGGAAACGGGTCGACAACTACTATCCTTTCCCGGCTCGATCGCCGAACTTGCGTTTCTACCTATACTTCCAATCCTAAACACTCTTGAACGCTACCGAATTATAGAGCGAGCCTTCAAACTATTCACCAACGATGAGCTTACCTTTGCTGTCCTGCCCATCGTTGAGCCCTTTAGTCAGTCAGGTCTGGGTCTCGGTGCACTATCCGCATGGAACAGTCCATTGGGGGGACCCGACCGGATTATTTTTCTAGGCCTGGCTCGTCTAAACGGGGACCGACAAATATCTTTAGATTTGGGACGACGAATCCCTTTTTTCAGCGGACGGGTGATAAATATCAGCATAGGATACTCGGTGGACAAAGATATCAATTGGTTCGGCCTGGGTGCTGACCAAGGCTTGCGTGAACAACGACTCATACGCATGAATGAACTATCATCCCATGTTGGACTGTCCGAGCTTTTTCCTTCGACCATCAATATTGATGGTGCGTTTAATATAGGCTTTAGACGGCGGGGATTATTCTCGGGCGTTGGTTCCCAAGCCCCCCCATTTAACGTCAGCGAAGACATATCGCCTGGACAAGGTGCCACTGTCCTACGCCCACCACCTGGCTTTGGGCAAACCATCAACTATGCGGAGGGTAACCTCCTGTTCCGGTACGACAGTCGAGATGGCCTCGGGCGAACAACGCGTGGACTCGTCTGGACTCTTGAGGGTGATGCATCCGTTGAGATCCCCCGAAATGATGGGCGGACGCGCTCTGGTGGTATCCGCGCGACATCTCGTCTCACTTGGTTCATCCCGATATTACCTCGGAATCGCGTTTTTGTACTTATGGCGGGCCTCAGCAGCGCAGCACCCATTACCCGCGACGGCGAAGTAGCCCTTCACCAGCTGGTCAACCTTGGAGGCGCGGATACACTTAGAGGTTATCAACCGGATAGATTTATTGACCGACTTGGCTGGTGGAGCTCCCTTGAATATCGATTTTTACTCTCCAACTATGGCGGATCACTCATTGGATTTTCCGGGACCCTATTTGCGGATGTGGGACGAGTCTCTAGCAATGGCTCGGATCTTTTTACAACAAATATCCCATGGTCCATAGGGCTAGGTTTACGGATAGAAACCGACTTTTTACTTCTCGGCAGATTACAACTGGCGTTCTCCCCAGAGGGCGCGCAAGTCAGCTTTGGCATTGGAGAATCTTTCTGATGAGAAGCGTCAAGCCTTGGCACCACATCACCTGCCAACAATTGTTCCACTTGTACCGTTGTTCACAGCTCATGCTAAAGAAGCCATTAACACGGTCATTGCGGATTTCCATATCTATATCAACCCTTATTTGCCTTAGCGCATGCTGCACCCCCGACTGGCAACGCCCTCCTCATGATCGACGGTTTCAATACTCACCGCCACCCAAAACCCATGCAAAACCATCACTCCAATTCGCATATGAATGGTCTGATATTGTGCAACAAACAACCGCGCGGCCTGTGGCCAATCTCTTATCTCCGCAACACTGGATAGACAAACTGAACCATGGACCACCGGCCCTAGACATTAATGATTTTGGCGAGGTTGTCGACTCTACCTGGTTTACTAACCGTATTGGCCGCGGAAACATGTCCATCACAGAGGTTGTACTAGGGCCCCCCCCCTCTAGTGGCCCAGTATCCGGCCCTCTCAAAGTTACCAGTGCCAAAATTCTAGGAGCATCTCCTGGACTCCGGGTTGAAGATAGCCTGGGCCAGCAATTTGTCGTCAAGTTTGACCCACCAGCCTACCCTGCTCTTGCATCCGGTGCTGAAGTTATTACAACCAAAATTCTCCACGCTGCGGGCTACAATGTCCCAGAGAACACGGTTCATCATTTCTCTTTAGATGACGTCTATGTATCGGAGGAAACAAGCTCTCCTAGCCATAGCGAACTACAATCGATCCTCCAGTTAGCAAACCCGACTAGAGCCGGAGAAGTAAGAGCTCTTTTTAGTCGAATTATTCCTGGTCAGGCGGTGGGCTCTTTTAAATATAGAGGCACTCGCGAGGACGATCCCAACGACAGTATACCTCACGAACGACGACGTTCTCTTCGAGGCTACCGCTGGTTCTGCGCATGGACCAACAACACGGATACCCGAGCATCCAATACCTTAGACGTATTTCGGACTGCATCGGGGGAGGCTAAACAGGGACATCTGGTTCACTACCTCATTGACTTTGGCAATGCACTTGGGTCATTGGGTACCAAAGCAAAGTATGCCAGTGATGGCTATGATCCCCTTTGGTCATGGTCGGTTGTTGGGGAGGTTTTTTTTAGTCTCGGACTTCGTTACCGATACTGGCTCCCAATTCAACGTTCACGCTTTAGAAGTATTGGTTTTTTCGAATCAGAAGTATTTGTACCGGAACGTTGGTCTCCTTCTATTTCTAACCCAGCTTTTGCTGCTAGTACACCTCTGGATGCCTTCTGGGCGGCTAGTATTATGGCCGAGTTTAACCAAGCAATGATAAAAGCCATTGTGGATTCAGCCGCATATCCCTCGCAAGCCGCGGCTGAGTATGTCAGCAAGGTCCTTTGGGCGCGTCGCAACAAAATTTTGGCAATGGCTTTCAAACGGGTCAGTCCTCTTAGCCACTTCAAGGTAGAGGATAATACCCTCCAGTTCACAGACTTGGAGGTTCGTGAACGCCTTCGACGTTATGTGCTCTACCAAAGTGTATTTAAGAAAGTCGGCGACAAAGCCCGTTTTCTTGGTATTAGTGCCCGCCCCGCGATCAATCTTCGTGACATAAACCATTCACCACTTAACAATGAGTCATCACCCTTTGCCACGATCAGCATTCGCCGAAGTGAGCTGCAAAACGCAAAATCCTGGGGACCGCCAGTGCATGTCTATCTACGGCTCATTGACGGCAGCTACACCGTCGTAGGCCTCAAACGAGGCATCGATTAGCATTCCAAATTATGGGATAGCCTGATTGGCGCTGGCATCAGTAGGACTAGCAGCCGGTTGATTTAGCCCTGTGTGTAGCTATCGAGCCCGGCTTTTCGTGAAACGCTCCGGATGAAGAGGGCGCTTACCGGGCGTATGCAACCGATGAAAGGCGAAGCCGGTCCAGACGTTCCACGGAAAAAGGACCCGCGAAGCGCCTAACTCACTTTTCCGATGGCCTGCTAGGGGCCTATCTTTAACCTCCGGACCGCGTTCTGACTTGTTTCCTGCGTTTGTGAGGGGTCGGTGGCTTCGCCACCCTTTCGAGCCACTCGGTCCGGTACATCCATCCGGGGCGCCCACCCACAAGTCCGGGCTAAGGCGTCATCTCCGCAGCCGGAGGGTAAAGACACGCCCTAAGCATTTGGTCTTTTAACTATAGGCCGTTTGGCCCCCAAAAAACACGAATATCGCGGATGTTCAAGAAACGCATGAAGCGGCCAGATCACGGGCCTACCCACCTCTTGGCTAAGATGGACCGCTCGCTCATCACCTACGTACACACCCACATGCGCCCCCCAAGAGTTGGGTTGGCTGTGCCACAGTAGGAGATCCAAAGGGACAAATGGTGATCCCTGCACTGGACTGGTCCAGGTAGTATCCATCCATAGTTCGCTGGAACGAAAATCGGGAATCTCACAATCGAAGTTCCGTAACAACGCAAAGGCAAACTGTTGGCAGTTCGCGCCATCCGTAACCCCGACTACTCCTTGAGCACCTGGATAGTGACTACCTTTATAGACAGTTGTCATGAAATGGGAGGGGATATCAAGCACAAGAACCCATGACACCAGCCAACCCTCAGAGCGAGAACAAACTTCCAACAAAAGATGGTGTACGCTCCGGGAGCCAATGATGAAGCAACTTAGGCCAAACGTAGAGCAAGCTCGCCACGCACAGCGTCAGCTCCTTGCCGCCTCCGGTGACACCCGCACCAAGGTACTTAATAGGCTCGCCGAGATCCTCTCAGAACGCCAAGATGAGATTCTGAAGGCCAATCAACAAGACCTGGAGGAGGCCCACCAGAACGGTCTGAGCGGCGCACTCCTTCACCGCCTGGGCCTCGGTCCAGAGAAGTTCCAGACCATGATTCAGGGGGTAAAACAAATCGCAAAAGCCGCCGATCCCATCGGCGCCGTACTCCGAGAGACGGAGCTAGATACCGATCTGGTCCTCAAGCAGGTGGCTAGTCCCCTCGGTGTTTTGCTCATCATCTTCGAGAGCCGCCCGGATGCGGTTATCCAAATTGGCTCGCTCACCCTGCGAACCGCCAATGCAGTGGTTATGAAGGGTGGACGCGAGGCCCAGCATTCCAACCATGCGTTGGTCAGTTGCCTACGTTTTGCGCTGAGTTCAACCGGCCTGCCAGAAGATGGGGTTGTCGGAATTGAAGACCGAGCTCAAGTATCGGAGCTACTCCAAATGGACGATGCCATTGATCTCGTCATTCCACGTGGGTCCAACCAATTGGTTCGTTCGATCCAAGAAGGCACCCGTATTCCCGTCCTAGGTCATGCTGATGGCATATGTCACGTCTATCTCGCAGCCGAGGCTGATGTGACCAAAGCCATCCGTATCGTACTTGATGGCAAAACAGGCTATCCATCAGCGTGCAACGCCGTAGAAACACTACTGGTAGATTCCGCTTTCTTGCCCAATTTACCGAAAGTTGCTGCCGCGCTGGTAGGTGCCAAGGTTGAACTACGTGCGGATAAGATGAGCGAGTTGGTCCTCCGAGATCAGCAGCTCCCTGTAACGCCTGCTCAGGCCTCAGACTTTGGTCAGGAGTTTGGTGATCTTATCCTCGCCATAAAAACCGTAAATGGTCTTGAAGAAGCCATCGATCACATGCACCGATACGGTAGTGAGCACACGGAAGTCATTGTCACCGAAAACTATACGCTTGCGGAGAAATTTCTCCAACAGGTAGATGCCGCATCTGTTTTTCACAACGCATCCCCTCGCTTTGCAGATGGATTCCGCTACGGACTAGGTGCCGAAGTGGGTATCAGTACCGGCCGTATACATGCTCGAGGCCCGGTGGGTATCGATGGCCTCCTCACTTATCGCTGGCAGCTTCGAGGCTCCGGCCAATCCCCAGCCGATTACGGCGTAGGTAAGAAGTCCTTCACGCATCGGGCACTCCGATAACAACCGCTTGACCTGGCCACGGAAGAAATCCCTTAGCTTGAACCCAAGGGCTTGCTTCTACGCCAGGCTATGCCCCCCTGCGAGACCACTTGTTGATTCTTATAGAATCAATTCAAGGGCGCTTTGCTATAAGCAACGGGCTTTAGCTTGTCTTATCCCACATATAGGTTGCTTGAACACGATTACCGGGCTCAAAGTACTGTACGCGCTCACACAGCCCCTCAACCAGCATAATACCCCGTCCATGGGCCTTATTGTTCCTGGTATCAGATCGTGTGTATATATTAAAACCAGAACCAGTATCTCGAACCTCAATATCCAATGACCATTGCTTTTTAGAACACCGCAGATCCATATCCATCATGACAGTGCCCTCTTCTAAGGCTTTTAGACCACGCTCTCGCTCTTCGTAGTATTCTGAAAACCCTTCCAGGGAATGTTTTAACCGTGAGTCTAGGCGAAGCAAACCATGATCTATTGCATTAGTTAGAAGCTCAATGAGGATTGCAAAAATACTTGCTCGGTGTCCTTCAAGAGGCTCAACACCTTGAAGAATAGATTCTATCAAATGGTTGATATTTGCGGACCGAAGCAACTGATTTGATAACTCCAACTTTATGTGGAACACTCTTGAACACAAGAGTATGTTCGGCATCCCCACCGACTGACTTTCCTCATGGTCAACGTCAGGGAATACTTCCATGAGCGTTACATCATCGTCTGGTGGTGTATCCCTTACAAATGCGTCATGTTCGTTGAGTATGTATTGAAAAACTTCAGAATCACCCAATTTCTCGGAGGCTATAAGAGTCTCAAACCGCTCTTCTCCATATACTAATCCAGCGGAATTCTGTGCCTCAGTGATACCATCGGAATATACATATAGACGATCTCCGGGTTCGATGTGAATGCGTACTGGCGGTTCGGATCCGGGAAATTCATCAAGAACAGCTAAAGGAAAGTGAGTAGAATCAACGCGCTGGCGAAGCCCCCCACCCATCTTCCGAACAAAGATCGATGGCATGCCCGCATTAATCATATCAATAACTCTATCCGCGAGGTTAATATCAAAAATTGCCGCCGCCAAAAATCGATCACGCGGTAGTACGGCACGTAGCGACGTATTCGCTCTACGGGCAAATGTTGGAAGAGAAAGCCTACTACGACAAAGTTGCTCAAAATCCATGGCAAGTGGTAGTGAACCAATAGCCGCAGCCAGCCCATGACCGGCAAAGTCACCGAGCACCACCCGAATCTTGCCCGGTTCGGTCTCCGCTGCCATCAATAAATCGCCGTTAAAGACGTCCATCGGACGACTCCGGAACTTAAACATTGGTCCACTCAGTGCTGTTGTCTGCAGGGCGCTAGCCATGAGTTTCGCAGCCATGGTCCGTTCGCGACGGGACTGTTCATGTAGTAGTTGAAGCTCAGCACGGTTGCTATTTAAGGTTTTGAAAAGACTGCGGATTCTTAGGGCCGCTTTCATTTTGCTTTCAAGAACCATTCGATTGAAGGGTTTCGGAATAAAATCATCCGCGCCCGCTTCCATGCCCTGACTCAAGCTCTGCTCATCGGTAAGGGAGGTCACCAAAATTATTGGGACGTGGTCTTGACCTAGTCGTCCTTTGATTACCCTAGTCGCCTCAAAGCCATCCATTTGGGGCATCATCACATCGAGCAAGACTACATCCGGTTTGTAAATATCAAACTTCTCGACCGCTTCACGACCATCCACCGCTTCAACCACTTCATACCGGGAAGGATCCAATCCTCCCGACAGTAAGACTCGATTGATACGTTGGTCATCAGCCACCAACACCCGAATCATACTTAGCTCACATTGAATAGTCGGTGGAAGTTTGCGATTTCCAGAACTTTCTTAACCTCATCAGAACACTTCACAATGCGAACATCTCTGCCCCCATCTCGGAGGAGAAGCAGCATACCTAGCGCAGAACTGTCGAGATACGTCGTATCCCCGAGATCCACAACGCAGCGACTACCATGACCAACAGTTTTCACTGCTTCACGAAATTCGCGGTGCGCATTAAAATCAAAACGACCACTGATCACTATGATCACCTCGTCGTTAGCCAATTGAGTGTGAATCGCCATTCCTAGCTAGGCTATCGTCTTGTTAGTACAAGACTTGAGCAACGAGTTGTTACGAACTAGCTAGCAGGCCATCGGAAAAGTGGGATGGGTGATCCGCGAAGGTTCTTTTCTGTGGAACGCTCTGGATGAAGTGGGCGCATACC
>JAHQVK010000071.1 GCA_019634385.1 Myxococcales bacterium
AGCTCTTCAAGGACTTTCTTTATTTTGTCAGGAACGTCTTTGAAGTTCTCAGGGAGAGTATCCGGAGTGACAAATGCGGTGAACTCAGCCGGTTGGTCTAACTTAGCAAACACTGCGTCCAGGGTTTGGAAGCTGAACGCCACCCTTTTAATAGAACTGGTGAGATCGTACTCAAGATTTCGGAGTTTGACCTCAATGCTTCGCATGTTGGTGCCCTGAACCTCGATAAGATCATCGAAGTTGAGGACCTCAAATTGATCCCCGTACTTAACGAGAATGCTGAAGTAAGAGTTGACCACCCTACGGTCGCGGGAGTCGGGAACCCGGAAAGGGAAGCTTTTTATGCTGTACAGCTGGTTGGCTTCTTTTTCGACCTCTGGATCCGTACGCGGGTCAACATACTCGGTGCGCACCAGATCGCCGCCAATAATGCCATACTCTTCGATGACATCACGAATACGGGGCACCATAGGTGCAAGAAGAGGATGGGTGGTTTCGGATAGGTAACCACGAATCAATAGTGGCTCAGGAAGATTCCGAATCATGTTCTTGGTGACGTCAGAGATCGAGAACTCACCGCGCTCGGTGAGATCGACGCGAAGCGACGTGAAGCTGACCAACACAAAATTCAACAGCAGGGCATTCACCGCTACAAGCCCGGCAGAAATGCGGGCATTGTTCCGAATCGAAGCGGTGCGTCGACCCTCACTCCAACCTTTTGCGGCGAGAACAACTGAGTTTAGGGTCAGGAACGAGGCCATTAAGGTGAAGTAGTAAGCGAAGTCGCGAAGGTCGAGTACACCTCGGCGAATACTTTCAAACCGGCTACCGGTACCGATCGAGGATAAGATTTCGGCGCTGGTGTTACCGAAGAATTGGACTACGTGATCGGAACCAACCAGCCAAAGCAGACCACAGACGACCACAGAGCCGATCAGTGATACGATTTGGTTGTCGGTAAGAGCGGAAATGAACAGCCCGATCGATATATAGGCACCAGCAAGCAGGGCCGCACCAATGTATCCACCGATAACCGGTCCCCAATCGAGATCACCGGAAGCGGCGACCATAAGCGGAATAGGGATGGTCAGTAATAAGGCTATCTTAACCAAGGTTATGGCCGCAATAAACTTACCCAGTACCAACTGAGGTATGCGGACCGGAAGTGTAAACAAGACCTCTAGGGTGCCAAGCTTTTGCTCCTCACTCCATTGGCGCATGGTGAGTGCCGAACACAGAAAGACCAGGAGGACCGGTAACCATGAGAATAACGGTCGAAGGTCGGCTATGTTACGAGCGAAGAACTGCTCCACGCCGAAGAAGGTGACCAGTGTGAACGCGAGATAGACCCCGAGAAAGATTATGGCCACGGGCGAACGAAAGAACGCACGGAGTTCTTTGCTCGCGACGGATTGAATATGATTCATGCTGCGACTCCTTGTTGGCTCGCTAGCTCGCGGAACACGGACTCAAGGGTTCGCGTTTCCTGCTGGAGCTCTGCAAGCCGGAATCCCTTCTCTTTTGCGATGTCAAAGATCATAGGACAGAGATCCAAGTTTTTCTCACCAACCACCCGATACCGCTTCACCCCCCGGATATCGGTTTCTGGGGTGACCCGGGCTACGCCATTGATCGCTTCGAGCGAACTGACCGCATCAGCTGCGTTGTCGCCGACCACACCCACGATGGCGCTTGATGATGTGGTCAACTCATCCAAGCGGGCGTTGGCGCGAATCTCGCCGTCGATGATAATAATCGCCCGATCACAGGTGGCTTCCACCTCCGAGAGGATGTGGGTAGACACGATCACGGTGGCGTTTTTGGCCAGCCGAGCGATCAATTTGCGGATCTCGACGATCTGGTTTGGATCCAGGCCGTTCGTGGGCTCATCCAGGATGAGCAGCTTCGGCTGATGAAGAATCGCCGAAGCGAGTCCTACCCGTTGCCTGAATCCCTTTGAGAGCTCCGAAATCGGGGTGGTTAGCCGATCCTGCAAGCCGGTTGAGTAGACGGCGTCAGACACCAGGGCTTGGAACTGCCCTGGGGGTATACCTCGCAGATCCGCCATCATTTGTAGGTATTCCTGCACAGCCATATCTTGATAAAGCGGCGCGTTCTCGGGCAGGTAACCGAGAACAGCCTGCACGGCTCGCGGGTCTTCAACGACGTCATAGCCCGCAATGCGGGCGCTTCCCTCGGTGGGCTGGATAAAGCCAGCGAGGATCTTCATGGTGGTGGTCTTGCCGGCACCATTAGGACCGAGCAGACCGATGACTTCGCCTTTCTCTACCGAGAAAGAGATCCCGCGGAGCGCTTGGACCTGGCCGTATTGTTTTGAGAGGCCTTCGACCTCAATAATCGCCATTTGCGCTGAACCTCCGGATTCGGCGAGAGATTTCTCCGGATTTCTGCAACAGGTGCATGGAGAACCCGCCGAGTGGACCTCATCTAAGATCAAAATCATGGGCGTCAAAAGCTTTTATGGGACTGTGCTGGTCAGCAAGTTGGTCAAAGCGTGGCGATAGAGGGAGACCTGGCATAACATGGGATGATGCCGCGAGCGGGGTCGCAACATTCTCAGCCAACGCTCTACCGCTTGGTGCTTACCGTCCAGTCTGGACCGGACAAAGGTAAGACTTGCGTGGTAGATAGGGATGTTGTCACCGTCGGAAAACTGGCGGATAGCGATTTGGTCCTGACGGATCCTACCGTCTCCCGAAGTCATCTGCGTATTGCTCGCATGGCGGGTGACGAGTGGCGTTTGTATGACTTGGGTTCAACCAATGGTACGTACATTTCGGGCGGAAGGGTGACCGAAGCGACCATTTCTAGCGGTGCCGTTTTTCGGGCCGGTCGGGTGGAGATCTCTTTTGCGCCGGAGCGCCGAGAGGTGGATATTCCTCTGTGGCCAGAGGAGCATTTTGGGCCGCTGATCGGTCGTTCAGAGGTCATGCGACGGTTGTTTGGTCTCGCTCACCGAGTGGCCCCCACCGAAGCTACGGTGCTTCTTCAGGGGGAAACGGGCACGGGCAAGGGACTATTAGCCCAGGCAATTCATCGAGCGAGCAGCCGGGCGCGCAACGATTTTGTGGTGGTGGACTGCAGTGCAGTTCAACGTCAGTTGGCAGAATCCGAGCTATTTGGTCACGAGAAGGGGGCGTTTTCTGGGGCTTATGCTCGGAGGGAGGGCGCGTTTGAGTCCGCCAATGGCGGTACGGTGTTTGTTGATGAACTGGGTGAGCTCGAACTGGACCTGCAACCTAAATTGCTTCGGGTATTGGATGCGCGAGAGGTGCGGCCCGTAGGGGCTACTAAAGCCCATCCCGTGGACCTGAGGGTGGTGGCAGCATCGCGCCGTGATCTCCACCGAGAAGTGGAACGGGGGGTGTTCCGGGAAGATCTATACTTCCGCTTGTCAGTGGTCACCATGACCATTCCTCCGCTGCGGGACCGTCCTGAAGATATTCCTCTGTTGGTGGAGCATTTTGTGGAGGAGGCGGCTCGGAGCCAGGGCATTCGTCCTCCCCGTCTTGATGATGAGAGCATGGAGAGAGTGGTTCGCCACGACTGGCCGGGAAATGTGCGGGAGCTGAAAAATACGATCGATCGCGCGGTGCTGCTCAGCGCTGTTCGCCCCGGAGCGCGGTTGGCGATTGATGGCCTGCCGGTGCTTACTCCCGGTCCGCCTAGGCTTCCCACTTTCAATACTGGCTTAACCTTTGGTGAAACGAAAGAGCGCTGGATGACCGAGCGGGAGGTCGCCTATATCAAGGAGTTACTTCAGCGGCATGATGGGAACGTGAGTGCCGCGGCACGTTCGGCGCGCATGGACCGTAAATATCTACACAAGTTGATGAGGCGTCATAGTATATCCTAGCTTTATTTGGCGGGTAAATTGACTCATAGCGTCAAACCGCGATCTTCTTCATCCAGTGGTTCATACCGAAACGTTCCCGCATCGTCATCAGCTGGCCATGACCTTGCTCATGACTCCGGACAAAGCCAATTTTAGCGGTAAAGTCCATGGTGGTTCGGTTCTCAAGCACCTCGATGAGGTGGCTTATGCCTGCGCTTCTCGCTACTGCGGAAGCTATGTGGTCACCAAGTCCGTAGACCAGGTCAGTTTTGATCTCCCGATTCACGTAGGGGAACTGGTCACGTTCTTAGCGTCCGTCAACTATACTGGCCGAACCAGCCTAGAGGTGGGCATCAAAGTTGTGGCGGAAGACTGCCAACAACTCACGGCTCGCCACGCGATCTCTTGCTACATTACGATGGTTTCGGTAGACGATGACGGCTTGCCCAAGCCTGTCCCCCCCTTGGTGCCTGCGGACTCGGTGGCCCAAAGCCGGTATGAAGCGGCCCAAGAGCGAAGAAAACTCCGGTCGGAAATCATCGAACGCTTGGCGGAGATCAAGAAACGCTCATCAGGCACATCCTTGTGAACAAATGATAGTTACAGTGGGGTATAGCCCGGCGTAGAAGCAGGAACTTGGGTTCAACCCAAGAGATTTCTGCTGTATGGCCTCGACTTCTACGGTTTGGAAAGCAGGGGGACCCACGGGGGATAATTGTCCGGTGGGGGTGGTTGTGGCCGCGTGGGATTCGTCAGGAGGGAGCCCTGGAACCATCAGGCTCCAGGGCCGGAGAAGAGTCTAGACGAAGTGGTTCCCGGTAGGGATGGCCGACGGAAGAAGGACCACTTTAGGTCAGGCTCCTCCGCTGCACAGAGAAACGCAATTATTCTGACCAGCGATAGCCGACGCGAAATCCGTAGGTACCTGGAGCATCAAGGTAGCCGTAGACCGTGCCTAGTGTGCCCGGTGTTGCGGTCGCACTTGGTTGATTACCTCTGAAATCAACATTATTGATGATGTCGTTGTCACTAACAAGATCTTCGATGTTGAGCGCGAAGAACTCTGCTAACCATCCGCCGTCTGTCTCGTAACGAATACTAAGATTGGTGCGGGTATAGGCATCTTGTCTCTCCACATCCCGGTTCAAGTCCCCAAGAAACATTGCGGTCTGAATCTGGGTTTGGATGCGCGGGATGATGTATCCAAAGTCGAAGGCGAAGGTATGCTCGTAGACTGCGGTCAGACTAAACTCTGGTGAGAACGGCAAGAAGTTGCCTTCCAGGTTGAGTCTAGGTGCTTGCAGATTGCCATTAGTATAGAGTCCGGTATCAATAAAATCTGGGTAGTCATCGTACTTTGCGTTGAGATAACTTGTCGCTAGTTGGAGACGATCCGACTCCGAGGCTACCCACGTGACTTCGGCCTCTACACCAAAGATGCGCGCCGAGGATATATTGCGTGAGACCAGTTGTTGGGCTCCGTTCTCATCTTCTTCAGCGCGTGCACGGATAATATCCGAGTAGTCGGAGTAAAAGCCGGTGAGGCTAATGTTGAGGCGGTTATCTAAGAAGCCTAAGCGGTTGCCTATTTCAAAGTTTGTAACATACTCGGGATTAGCGGTATCACCCCCGTCCTGAATGACCCCAGATTTGAAGCCGGTGTTGACCAATGCGTAAGCTAACCAGTTGTCAAGGGGTTCAAATTCAAGCCGTGCCATCCATGTGATTTCATCCCAGGTCTTTTCAACGTCGTTTCCATTATTGCCTGGGAAGCTACCGCAAGTACCAGGGTCATAAGGTAGTCTCTCGCCAGGTATATCTTCACCGCTCCTAAAGGGATTAGAAGAGATGGGTATCCCTGAAAAATCGAGATCTTTGAGATTGACACCTCCCGACCCAAATTGACTGCCAAAGCCGGGACAGACCAGATTTAAGCCGCCTTCGTCAGACTTGGTATCGGAAGAATAACGGATACCTCCCGTAGCTCGGAGCCAGTCAGTAAACTTCCCTGTCATCTGGCTGAAAACCGCGTAGGAGTTCAATATACGTTTGGGCTGAATGAAAGTCATTGCCCAGTATGTGTCAGGAATAAGGTCTCCATTAGGATCGTCGTTGATGTCGATATCGAATCGGATTTTATTGTTCTCCTCATAGAAGAAGCCGCCGACAAGAACATCAACCCACTGGTTGTCGAAGGTAAACTGGATTTCGTGGGACTGAGACAAGAATCGAGAGGATGCGGTGCGATGTTCCTGTTGGAATCGATTGGCTTCGTCAAAGCCTAAGTCGTTGTCATTGACGTTCTTACGAGTCATTCGTCCGTACCCGCCCAAGTAAGAAATCTGGATGGACTCCCAGGGTCGGTAGTCTATCCGACCTCGGAGCGAGGTATTCATAAGATCCAGAACCCCGGGGGAATCAATGAGAGCGGACCGGAGCTCAGTCCCTGGTTTGGGGGTAAGGCGTACCGGCACGGTTCCTGCGCCTTGGTCGATAAACTGCTCACCGGAAACGAAAACTTCAAAATTGTCAGAGGGTTTCCATCGAGCACCCAAACGAAACGCGGTCTTATCGCTATTGCTGTATAGAGCGGAGCCGGGAGCAACCTTCGAACCCTCTTGGAACTCGGTGAAACCATCTCGTCGCTCAACATAAGCGGCGGCTCGAATGGCAAGGGTAGAATGAGGAGATGCGTTCACATGCCCTTTGGCACGGAACAGATTGTAGTTACCGGCGGTGAGATCAAGCGAGGCACTGCTCAGATCAAACTGCGGTTTTGCGGTGGCGACATTAATAACACCGGCATTGGCGTTTCGA
>JAHQVK010000072.1 GCA_019634385.1 Myxococcales bacterium
AAAAGCGATAATCAGGGTCCGCAGGACTATCCTCAGGACTCGAGAATTCGCCGTAGTAATTACCTCGCGCCATAACCCGCAGAGCATCATAGAAGTAATTTACCGTGGTCACAACTCGGTGATACGGCAATAGTTTTTCGAGACCAATCCGCCGTGTATCATCGATCAATCCCGGAAGCGAATCTCCAACTTTGGTCCTATTCCAGGTGTAAGCGGCACTCACCGCAAGGGCCCCAGCGTCACGCAGACTAAAGCGAGAAGTCCCTACAACATCCAACCCCATAGTTCTGGTATCAAAGGCATTCGTAAAGAACCTAAAGACGGATAGACCAGTGGCCCCCGCAATCCCGGAGTCTTCCAATGCTTGCCGTTCGTCGTCAGTCAACGTCTGGTTAGCAGACAGTGCGATCCGATCATCAACAGATATATAGTAGTAGTCAGCAGTAAAGTCAAAGAACTTACCAAGCTTAAGAACCAACCCGCCAGTGATATTTAGAGAGGTTTCTGGCTCTAATGGCTTGCCGCCCTTCAGCACCGCAACAGGGTTTGTTGGAGGTATAGTTCCTTGGTCTCTAAGAATACCATCCGCGCCAGCGTTGGTTGTTACGTTTGTAACATTCGCCTGACCTGCTGACGGAGCCCGGTAGCCAGTACCAATAGAGCCTCGAATAGCAAGTAGTTGGATAATACTATCAGTCCCCATGAAATCACTGAGCGCAAACCGAGTCGAAGCCTTTACTGTACCCTGAGTACCAAACGTATCGAAATCCTCAACCCGAGCGGCTAACTGAACGGCCCATGGCTTTACGATATCCGTTGACAGTTCCAAATAAGAACCAATATTTTCTCGGCTCGATATCCCCGCGATATTAGGACCAAATCCTGGAAAACCATTCGAACCAATGCCAAACCCTTGAGCAGCCAAAGGCCCTATTTCATATGAAGCGCGGTCTCCCTGGGTAACCACAAATACTTCTTTCCGGTATTCAAAACCCATGGAGAGATTTAGCGGAGAATAAAATATATCCAGATTTGCTGGATAAGATAGATCTATATTATAGCTCTGGTCAGTTTCTCGATATCGACCGGGATTGAACTCGAAAGGAGAGTCTGGTCCCAAAGACGCATTGACAGTATTAATAATTTTGAAGGTGGTCTGACTGGAACCAACCACTGCGCTCACATCCCACCGAAGTCCGGAATTTAGGGTGCCGCGCAGTCCACCGGCTAAGCTCAGGTCCAACACCTCCCCACCGAATTGCGGAGTAAATCCTCCAGGAAGAACCTCGTTCCAGGCGAAGCAATTGTCATCGTCGATGACATTCTGAAGCTGAGCGGCGTCCGGTTGGCCACTAGCCGGATCAACATCGATATTCTGGCAATTACCGGTTCCATCTGCCGTGAGATCTCCCACCAAAAGGGTGTTATCGCCACCGTTGTAGACACCGTCTCGGGTGTTGGGATTTCGAAAGTAAAACCCGCCGAGCACATCTCGACGACCAACATTGCCAAATGCATACATTTCGATGTTTTCGGAAAGCTCAATCCCCATATTGGCAAATACTTTCAACTCATTGCTCACCTCGGGACTACCCCATATCTGCGCCGGATCACCAACAAGTTGATTCCCTCCCGCGATAAGCTGACTCGCGTCAAGGCGCTGAACACTACGGTCGGTGGGTTGAGTGTGGCCATATTCGACGGTAAGATTGAAAAAACCCATTTCGGTCAAGGGCACACCAACGTTTGCCGCCACCGACCACGCGTACTCGTCCTCGGGATTCTCGGAGAGATATGACCCAAGCTTAAACCAGAGCTCAGCTCCCTCCGCATCGTCACGAAGAACAAAGTTGATAACTCCCGCAATAGCATCGGATCCATACTGAGCAGCTGCACCATCCCGAAGTACATCCACTCGCTCCAGGGCCAGAGCTGGTATCGGCGCAATATCCGTCCCGTGGGAACCATCGTTGAGGCCCGCGCCAAGAAAAGTAATGACTGAGCCTCGGTGGCGACGCTTACCATTGACAAGAACAACGGTACTATCGGGTGGTAATCCTCGCAGATTGATAGGTCTGATCAGGGTCGCTGCATCACTGATAGGCTGGGTGTTTACGTTGAAGGACGGCACCAGACTACGCATTAGATCACTGACATCCGTCGCTCCTTGGTTGTTAAAATCTGATGCCTTGAGCGAATCTACCGGAGTTGGGGAGTCAAGCACCGACCGAACGGCACGACGCGAGCCAACTATGACCAAGCGCTCCGAGTCCTCAGTTTCTGGTAGTGGATCTTCGGGGACATCAGCAAGTTGTTCTGCAGGTAGTGTCGGCTCTTCAGGCTCAATTGAGTTGCTTGCTACAGTTGTTGTTTCATCAGCTAAATCCGACTGGGCATCGTCGAGACCATCCGCTGAACCTGGATTTGTAGCTATAGCAGACGAGGATTGGTCTATATCTGGACCAACTGCTCCCTCATCCGAGCTATAATTATCGGTTTTGTTAGTGGATTCTGTTTCTGGAGGATCTTGTGCAAAAGCACTAGAAGTCCATCCTATTGCAATTATATAACATAACAACGAGCCGGTGGCTCTACAAGTATACATCGGCAAATTCTCCTAGCTGTCGATTTCCACCGTTGGAAATCGTTCACGTCAGGAGACGATAACTACAACGATTTGTATTACGCATAAGGACAAAAATCTTTGAATGCCAAAAAACCTATTGGCTTGGCATATATCGAGTATTTTCTGGGCAGCTATCCAGCCAAGGATTGCGCAACGAGTTTAAATAATGGACTTTCGTAGCTAGGATTTCCCATAAACGTCCGGTCTATCAGCGACGCTGACAGTCCACCCTTATATAACCCGCACGCTACAATGTTCGGTTCCACGTTATGACCTCCATCGGGTATAACCTCATGAATATGAGAGGACACGTCTTTAGTTTCCGAGGAACTATCACTAAAGATCCGTTTATTATTAGCGAGTCCGAGCCCCTGACTCCTCCCGTCTAAAGCCTCTTGTCAGCGAGCCAGTCCGGGCGTGTTTTTCGCCTTGGCGTAGAATTCGCCGGTTCCCGATTTCACGGTTCGAACTCAGATAAGACTATCCATAAGTAATTCGTCGATGGTCCAAAACGGTTCAGCATATCGATAGACACTTCGAAGTAAACGAAGCAGTCAAATTGCGGGGACATTTTGTTTCCCTCAACTTGCCGGCACGATTCTCGAGCGCGCGACCAAACGAAAAAAGCCAACATGTATCTAACCCCTGAAATATCCAAGTGTCAATGACTAGGGAGTGTCTTTCAGCTCCGGCTACGGAGATGAGGCCGTAGCCCGTGTGTGTGAGGGGGCAGCCCCGGAGGGAAGATACGGGATGTACTGGAGCGAGGGGCCCGAAAGGGTGGCAAAGCCACCGGCCCTCACGAACGCAGGAAAAAAGTTAGAACGCGGTCCGGAGTTTAAAGATATACCCTAAGGCAATTCCCCTAGGTTTTCCCGCTCAGCTAGGTACCCCTAGCCTTCCCCCGAAGCCAAACAATCATGCTCGCTAATTCCTTAGCGACAGTTCCTTGCTGCATTCAGCCAAAAGCTTCATTTTAACCTCGGGCGTGTCTTTCAACTCCGGCCGCGGAGCAGCCGCCGTTGCCCGCGTTTGTGGGGGTGCAGCCCCGGAGGGAGGGGACTAGCAGGCCATCGGAAAAGTGAGTTAGGCGCTTCGCGGGTCTTTTTTCCGTGGAACGTCTGGACCGGCTTCGCCTCTCATCGGTTGCATACGCCCGGTATGCGCCCTCTTCATCCGGAGCCTTCCATCGAAAAGATACTTCGCGGATCACCCATCTCACTTTTCCGATGGCCTGCTAGGTGTGCCAGACCGAGGGGCCCGAAAGGGTTGTGAAGCCACCGAACCACCACAAATGTTGGGTGCAAGTCAGAACGCGGTCCGGAGGGTAAGGACACACCCTAGTTACACACCAAATATGGTAGTGCGTTCTGCTGGGGTTGGCTTTTACCTTTTAGGTCCGATGAGTTCTATGACTCGCCCCTCCTGGACCTCAATGCCGAGTGAGCTATGGTGGATGCTTTCATCGGTGGCATCTCCGTCAACTAGTGGTAGTCAGCCGCCTCCCGCTGACCTTCCAATAAATCAGGGTCAAACAACAGACTCCGGCGGGCTTTGAATATATGCTTCAGTTTAACTAGTAAAAACTACAGAAAATTGCGCATATATTCATAGTTTTCTGCTAGTGAACCCTGGTGCATAACTACCGCCCGTTTAAGAGGAGAGGGCAAATGCAATGCATCCCAAGACTTCTCTGAACTCAGCCGAGCAATACTCGGCACAAACGGTACCAGCGCATCGCTAAACGCGCGAGAACTCTCTCGAGGGAATTCCGTAGGAAGTATGTCGTTGGCCATCACAACCACTCCAGCCCCATCTATTCCGTCTACGCTAGATTCGGTCTCTGGATGATACACAAAACTCGGCTCGCCAGGGTCACCAGCTTTGGAAGTGAGCTCAATGGACCCTCCAATATCACAAGAGATATCCGCAATTAGCTGCAACCGAAGAGTATCTTCGGACCAGGATTGCTTGATCGCCTTTTTTGTAACAATGCGCGGATAGGGTTCTTCCCAATAGATACCATTAGCCAACATATCCACATGAGGAAGATACTCATTAAATATCGAGCGGTAGAGGTCGGGCCGGTTCCGGTACTCGGTGGGATCCACCGGAGAGCCACCGACATGCTCTACCAGATCTGGAATATCGAAAAGCGCGATACAAAAACCGTTGTTCCGCGGGCAATGCGGAAGTTGTTGGGGAGCAACAACTTTTGGTTCTAAATAACGCGCCATCTCAACGAACCCACGCCCAACGCGACCTAAACCGGTTACCGCTATGGTCAGACCATCAAACGCAGTGTCTCGTCGACACAAACCAGCCACGTGTTCGAGATGTTTTTTAGCTTCACTTAGGGAGTCGTAATGAAGTGACTGTTGCAAAAAACTAAGAGGCGTTTTTTTACCTCCGGTGTTTAGTCTCTGACCATAGAGCCACAGGGCATCTAGGAACCCTGCTAAGCCAGCAAATCGGCTAAACGAAACTAAGCGACGACCCTCCTCATCCACAATGCGTTCGTAGTCTATCAGGCTACAACCCAGCGTCTGCAGGCGCCTCAGCATTGGCATATTCTGCTTTTGCCCCTTAATTGTATGAGAAAAAAAGATGTAGATTTTTTTTGCCTCAAGGCACTCAATGGGTATCTCCTTGACCCCCATGATCACCGGACATGGGCCCAAGTCTTCGGTGATCGTAGCCCCTGCAGCCAATAGCTCTTCATCCCTAAAAACCCGACGTGTCGAAGGCTGAATCCAAACCTCTATACCCTGTTTGGTGAGCTCGGTAATATGGGACGGCACTAACGGAATTCGCGCTTCCCATGGTGATTTATCTTCCCGACGAATACCAATTCTCACAGGGTATGTTCACGCAATTGTACCCTGGAGATCAATGCTGGAACCCAAGCATTTGATTGTAGTCAGACCTTTGGGCAGACCTGCACCACGCCACAAAGTTGGTGACCACAAATAGTTTCTCGCAGACTGAACCCACCGAGAATGGAGAATAGGGTGACCGTTGACGGCCCATTTCTGCCCTCGAACGCGGGCAGTTTCCATCTCCGTTGGCGCAGTGTGTATTTTAGGGGGCGGTGCGAGCCGATACAGCGGTGGAAGAAAAACTACCAAGGAGCGCTGAATACGAAGCCGCTGCTGCTCGGGCTAGCAAGCGCTCTGCTTCCCCTCTGCTTCCACCAGATATACTCGCCACTATCACCACCGGTCGCTCATCGGGAGGGAGGAACACTATACCGAAATCACAGGTCCGTCGAAACTGAGTGCCCGTTTTATGAGCAAGAGAGATACCATTCGGGATCCCCGCTCGGAACCGTCGAGGACCGGTGCGAGTGCCACGCATAATGGCGAGCATCCGCTGCGATGAACCCTTGCTAACCACCTCTCCTTTAACAATCTCTGCCAGCAGTCTCCCCATGCCTCTCATCGAGGCGCTATTCCAACCCTGACGATAGTATTGTCTAAAAGCTCGTTCGTAGTCTTCCTTGGTGAACTTACCCGACGGGGCACCAATGAGAGACTCCAGTCGGCGAAGTCGCTTGGCGAGGGGCCGGGTCAGGCGGAGTCTCAGAATGTCCTGCGAAGAAAGAACTGAGGATCGTGGATCAAGGCGCTGGTATATCAGCTGTCTCACTGCCAATAGCGAGGTTATGGGTCCGAAGCCTTCAAAACCTTCATCAACCAAGATCCGATTGACGTTCGCGATGCCCACCCGTCGAATGACCATGTCCGTCGCAGCGTTGTCGCTCGACTGAATCATAGCTTCAAGCAACACACCTAGGGATATCGGGGTACCGATCTTAAGATTACTGAGAAGCGGTGCCCCATCGCGCACATCGGTAGTACGATAGATCAGCGTCTCATCGAGGTTTACTGTTCCCTCATTGAGCGCTTGGTACAGCGCCATCATGACCGGAATCTTAATCCCCGAAGCTAGATACATCGGGGTTGCCGAGTTGTACCCATATTGTTGCCCGGTACGAACGTCTTCGACGTACAAGCCTAGTTCGCCGGAAAACGAGCGAGTCATATCGACCACATGTGATTGCAAGTCGATAGGCCACGTCGGCAAATAATTCTCCTCGGCATCTGCGGGTGCGGACACCATCAGACTGATCACACCGAGGGCGCTCGCAAAGGTCACCGGCCTTGTTCTCCCGTTACCAATTGGTAAGCTCGCCCTGCAGCCGAAGCCATCAGCTTCTCCGCTGGTTCAACTGGAATACCCTCGGTACACATCGTAATGATCAACGGTGAGCCTCGCCCTTCTGCTATTTTTGACGCACGAGCCGGTGGATCAACACGTAGCTGACGTTCTTCCGGCAGGAATACGATGCCAAGGTCGCAGAAGCGTAGATATTGGCTACCGGTCTTGTGGGCAACATCTGTTCCTTCGGGGAGTTGTCCGAGCAACCGAGCAGTACTCGTTCGAGCGCCCGACATCAACTCTAGCATGTCTCTACTTGCTGAATAAGACACAAGTTTTCCGTCCAGCATCCGTTCGAAGACTTCAGAAACGGTCTTCATTGATGCGTGATTCACCCCACTGGCATAGAATTGTTCATAACCGTTCAGCAAATCCGTCTTTCGGATGCTCCCTTGTCGCCGACCCGCCAACTGAGTGAATTTACGAATTTGCGGGCGCCATATTCGCGTCCAGCGTACTGCTCTGACTTCACCAGCGCTCAAGTCATCTGCGCGCACGTCAGCGCTCCTGTAAAACCCACGACGAACTTCAATCAACCGAGTTATTGGAGAAAAGCCGTATATGCCCTCGCGAACCAAGGCTTCAGCAATGGCATCCAATCCCAGCTGATCAATCAGCAGATCCGAAGCCGCATTGTCACTGGAGCGCATCATCCACGTAAGTAACTGCTTGATAGTAAATTGCGATCCTACAGACTGAGGATTGATTTCGATCGCGCCATCACGTTTGTCGTCTTCTGTATATGCGACGGTCTGATCCAATCGTAAGGTCCCCTCTTCGAGGGCACGAAACGTAGCGATCATGAATGCTAATTTCACCCCCGAGGCTAAGTACATGGGCCTATCGTCAGCGAACCCGAAAACCTCCCCTCTTTCCCAGTCAATAAGCCTAAACCCGAGTCGACCTCGCGGGCCTCCGAATGACCGAACTTGCTCTTCAAGAAAGCCGGTTAGTTCCGATGCCCATAAGGGACGCGTATACGCTCCTTCCGCGGATGGGGGTGAAGTAGGATTCGTGAGTAAGAGTGTGACAAATGCCGACCCCAAGACCATCAAGCTAAACTTATTAGCACGTATGCGGCTTGGACCCGTCACTCGTAAGCGCTTGAACACATCAGGTACAAGACCACGTTTCGCCAAAATGTTGGTTGAGATAAATCGAAGCAGCGTGGCTCGTCTCCAATGGTGGTTACCTGCAACCATATGCCTGACCGCCTGTCTAGTTATTCAATGTTCAGGGGGGGCTAGCTCCGCCCGTCGAACAAGGGAGGAGGCGTTCGAAAGAGCGCGTCAAACCTTGGCATCGGCTCGTGAAAACGGGCCCAGAGAACGACGGCGGGGGCCCCAAGATCCGGAGGCACCGAAACTGGATGCTCTCGCGCAACAGGTTCGAGCACGGTCGGTTGCTATCGAACGGCCGGAACGACTCAAGAGTTTTTTCAGTAAGTTAGATCAGCTAGACGAACGGCTCACCGAGCTAGAGAAGCTGGATTTTGTCATTGCCGAGCTAGAGGGAATCATCCGGGAGGGCAAGGATCCGGATATCAACACGCTGCACAAACAGGAGCTGTGGCGCATGCGGGAGAATCTCGAAGAGGGTGCCGAAGCCCACACCGTTCGAGTCTTACATCTCGGTGATTCACACATCGCTGCGGACTACATCACCAGAACCGTTCGTTCTCGACTCCAAGCTCGCTTTGGTAGCGGGGGTCGTGGGTTTGTGGCTGCGGATCAAAAGGCGGTTTACGGGGGCCGACGCCTTACCAGAAAGGGTTGGCGCCGACACCGAGCCGTGGATTCTGCTTCAGGTGCTGACGAGGATGATGATCCAGCATTTGGAGTTTCCGGAGTAGTTATTGAATCAACCCGGGTACGGGCTGAAGCAGTCTACCAACTCGAGACCACTGACCGAGACGCGGTAGTCTATTTTCGAGCCCATCCTAACTCTCCCGAACTCACTGCTTTTGCTGATGATGTCGACCTGGGCCGGCAAGCTACGGATACTGCGGATGAGGTCATCAGCACCTGGCGACTAAATGTGGATCTGCCGCCCCCTCCTCCGCAACAGTTGCTCATTCGATCGGAGGGCATAGGGGCCGAAATATTTGGGATCAGCTTTGAAACCCGGAGGGCAGGCTTACTATACGATGCCATCGGCGCGGTAGGCGCAGATGCCAAAGTATGGTCGAGTGTTGATCAGGAGAGCTTCGCTGAACATGCACGGTCACTCGCACCGAGTCTAATTGTGCTGATGGTAGGTGGAAATGATGCGCTCGCAATTCGTCAGGGACGACGAAGCCGAGCTCAGGTTGCGGCCTCACTTCGGGCCACAATTCGCCGACTCCGCTCTGCAGTTCCGAAGGCTGACTGCCTTATTTTTGGTCCGATCGACGCCGCCGAAAAACTCCGCGACAATACTTACATCACAAAAACTTATATCCCGGAGGTTGTCGAAATCGAGCAAGACATAGCCCGTGAAGAAGGTTGTGCATTCTGGAATGCTTTTGCAGCTATGGGGGGCCGAGGGAGCTTTGGGCGATGGTTAGAAGCTGGTTTGATGAACACAGACTTGGTCCACCCGAGAAGTGGTGGGGGTGATCTCTTAGGCCACTTGTTTGCTCGAGCATTGGGACAAGCGTATCTTGAAGGCCCCTAAAGAAGAGCCACCAAGTAAGTTAACACCCACACCCAGAACTACAACCACACCCAGGGTTACAACGTGGGGCGTTCCTAGAATCCAGGCGGGCTCTATTGGCTCGGACCCCGCTATGGTTTGGGCGACTTTCCCTCCGGTGCCTCCCCCTTCCTTTCATCAGTGCCCTCTTCCTCAGCTAGGACGTGTCTTTACGATACAGCCTAGCAGCCAGCTGATTTGACCCAGTTGGTATAAGTTCGAAGTAGGCTTTTGTGGAACATTTCGACTTACGTTGCCGCACCTAAATCATTGGAACCGAGCTGACCCACCTGCGGAATCCATTCTTCATCCTCACCAACCAAGGGCGGTACATATGATTGGCCATCCAGGCTTGTCCGCTTCCCGGGGTATACGAACGCCCTAAAAAGATACCGTGGAAAGTTGTCTTGTTCGAGCTCTGGATGAATATCTGGTGCTAACTCCTTGGCATGAACCTCAGGCAGGAGACTCCAGTGCAGGTTAGGTTTCATATGGTGTATTCCATGGAAACCATTGTTGAACGTAATCCAGTTTACGATACGACCGGTGAAATTCCGACTATGGTTCCAGGGACTATGGCGGTCACATCCATCGTGTTGAATATAGTTGATCCCCATAATTCCCCACGCGGCATATTGGTGCGGGATGACCACAAACAGGAGCATCTTCTGCCAATCAACAACCAGCGCCACCAATACCATCATCAAATAAACGACGGACTCCTGCATAAGTTGCGAAAACCAAACTGGTTTTCTTGTGCGCATTACTTTCGCAAAGCGAACATTAGCCATGAAGATACTCGGTCCCACTGACCAAGCAAATAAGAGCTGATTAAGCCAATTCCAGCGGTAGTTAACCTTACTTGTGCGCATGAGATCTTTTTGGGTTTGTGTATGCTGGTGATGACTTAAATTATGACCAGGCACAAAAGCACTGACTGGATGACCATAGGACATTGTTAACACTAACTGGATGAAGCGATTTATTCTCTGGGAGAAAAACATCGGAACATGAATCGTATTATGAGTAATTACCGCACATAAAAAAGAGAACAGCGAGATAACCATGACCAACCCCGGTGTCATCCACCAGGACAATGGCAAGGTATACGCAAGCAATAGGAAGCCAAAATAGCAACTGATGGCAGCCAGACTTCTACGGTCCGCGGAGTATCTCAGTAGCACTGTTGTTACCCTCTCATAAGTCACCCTACGAGCCCCACCCTTGGAAGCGCCGCGTGGCAACGGTCACCAAATCGGAGTCAACAAGTAGTAGCTGGATCCGATCCGCCTGTACTCATACGGCTCAATGTATGGTCGGCTCAAGTCTTCTTGATCAACAAGGCCCGCCTCAACAAGATTTTCTAGCTGGGCGGGGTAAGCACCGCGCTGCAAGCGGTAGACCTCCAGTGCCCTATTCAAAACCCGGCGTTGGACCGTCTCTATCCGCCGGGACAATAGCCGTCTGTCGAGCACTAACATGGGAGGGCCTCGGCGAACCGCCACTTCTCGTACGACCAAGCTAACCACCAACAGTACAAAGCCAGCGCACAACGCTATCCGGCCAATACAGGAGCCCACCCGATGAGCCCGTCGCCACAAAGGAGACCGTAACGGTCCGTTCGCGCTGGGAACACAGACTCTGACATAGCCTTGGTCCACCAACTCCGCTATGATTCGACAAGTCTCGAACTCACCAAGTCGAGACCTATCAATGACATCTTGGACAATGGTGCTCGAAGTCAAAAGTTGGATAATCCGTTGCTCCGCTTCGAGTTGACCAAAACCTCCCTCTTGCTTGCTTGTGATGGGATATCGTTTTATAGACTCCACTTTCCATCCATATGATGGAACTTGTGCTCGGATAGATGGCCATTCATCAACCATCCGAATACCATTCATCACCACTGCTTCCGCGCTGATAGCCTCAACAACATCCGGCCACGACTCTACATCCATTGATTCAAATTGGTAGGTACCACTGTGCCAATCAAATAACCCGTAGAGGGTCTCCATCATCTGCAGTCGAGCAAACTCAACAACGGTTGTTGTCGGCACCATCTCAAGATCAGTTAAAATGGTACCGATACGCTTCAAGGTTTTGGTTTGTTCATCTAAGGCCTCACGGAGCTGTTCACGACTAATAATTCCCGCGCGAACCAGACGGCTACCAAGAAGTTCCCTGGGCTTCGGATTAGCTTTCTCTGCGTAGCTAATGGCTCCCTCCGAGAAAAATACATGAACCACCTCACCGGCATTAGATAAGGCCAAGCACCCAGTTTTTGCTTGCTGACCGATAAGCTGCAGAATATCTGCAACCCCAAACTCCTGTATCTTGCCGCTCAGCGCTACCGCCACCGTGCAGCCTCCCGCCGAAGCGAGTATGCGGACATCAATCCTCCAATTCCCAAAATACCCACAACCAATAACCGATACAATTCTCCCCCATCTGGTAGATACCAAGTGTGATAGGTCCCAATCCATCGAGCCGCGGTTGGTACACTCAACAAGCCACAGAAACTCACTAGTACCAAAAATCCCAATAGTATTTGATTAGCCCGAAACAGCTCTGCGCCTCCAGGTACAAATGCCGCCAGCCGATTCATCAACGTCACCCTCCGTTGGTAATTTTGCACCTGCAATTCCTTTGCTCCCCGTGTTATCGGCGAAATAGCTTTGGCACTAGCAAAGATCGATTGGCACTGCGAGCATTGCAGCGGCTCACCGGGGCATATCAGTGTAGGCTCTCCACACTTAGTGCAGGACGCACTACGATGGCGGCTTAAAAATCCCAACATTCCGATGGCTAGTGCCACGCATCCCCAGGCAGGTATAAACCAAACTGAGCTCCGAACACCGGTGACCACCAACCACAATGGTAGCAACATCTTAGAACTTGCTGGTTCGTTGATAAGCTCTCTCCAAAGAACACCATAATGGGGTTTCACCAATCGCAGCTGCTCCTCAACCGGTTTGTTCCCCGATACATCAAATCGCTTATCCCAGAAGGATTGAACTTTCTGTGCTCTGCGCATCAGCGCTTGAGATTGTTCGAGTTTCCCTCGGTTTTGATACATCAGCGCTAGGTTAAAAAGTACCTCAGGGCATGGTTCCCAGGACACCACTCGGCGGAGCATGGCTTCAGCAATATCTACATCACCCAAGCGATACTTCAGCACCGCAATATTGTTTATTGGATAAGAGCTCTCAGAAAACACTCGCGCCGCTGCTTCGAAGTAATGCAATGCCTGCTCATAGCCCGTGCTACGTGCCGCGCGATGGCCGAGTATAAGTTGGGCCACACCATCTTCTGGATAGGTTGTCACCCGTTGCTGAAGCGTGACTTGCGAGCCACGAGTCAGCGCCTCCTCGAGAACAACCGACAGATGATCTACCCGTGAACCGGCGAACGCGAGTATCGAGCCCAAAAGTGATATCGCGATCGGGCTGAGAGAAAAGAAGACAACCCCGGCACCACTCAGAATGCGCTCGCAAGGCCGCTGATACGCTAATGTTAGCGTCAAACCCAGCATAACACTCGCCGGCCATCCAATAGGCACCAGTAAGGGCAGGCTGACTAACAACCCTAAACCGACCATTAACTTATGAGTTCCGAGAAACGGCGGCAGATATTTAGCTAGGTCAGAACTCATATACCTGCCGTAGCGCATCAACAAAATTATTGCGAAAATGGTCCATGCACTACTGAGACCTAATAACAAGATAACTACCGTCAGTTGCACGAAATATACTTGGTTGCGAAAACTTCGTCCAAAAGCTGTTATGCCATGCCAACAGGCTTGAGCAATTTGCCGAATCTGCGCAGGGTGATACCAAATCAGAAGTTTGATGTACAACGAGTGCAGGCCGAGTACATCAGGGGAAAGGCGCACCGCCTGCTGAGCCAAACGAACCGCTTGCACCAAATCTCTTTGCTGTTCCGCTTTCTTAGCTTCGTACATCAAGTAAATTGAAGCTTGGATCGCGTTTGGTGCACCCAGTTCATCTCTTGCTTGTTCAACAAGTGACAGAGCTAACTCCGCCTGCGCAACATCTCCGGTTCGGCGGAAATGAGATAACATTTCCAGGTGGGCTCTCAGTCGAACCTCCGATGCTGCAACAGACACATCCGGCTTCGGCAATATCACCGGTCGAAATCGACTAAAAGCCATCGCTCTATTGGCAGTAGCTCGCCTAACGGCCCTTTTACCGGCTCTTCTCTGCTCAAGACCGCCCGAGATAACAACTCGACCAATGTGCCCCTGCGTCGCGGTTTTCGACCACACGAGCTTCGTCGTCTCCGCCTCTAACCCTTCTGGGACAGCGAAGGTCAGTGCCAACCCAACCAGTGCGTACCACCCCGCCACAATCTCCACCGTCCTTTGCTCTTATCGGTCAATCATCAGATCAAAGAAGATCGTCTATCTGCTCTTGGAAAATCTTGCGGTTTATTTTTGTCCAACTGGGTACATCCCCCCTCATTTCCCGACTCTGCGCCATTGACGAGTACTGCACCAATCTCATGTCCTTTAAGTAACTCCGTATTCTCAAAGTGCATCAATGGTTCAGATGGGTCTGCATTTAATGCCAATTCGGGTGAAAGTACCAAATTCACGAACTCACTGGCCAACGGTTGAGCTCTGACAAATGCCAACCGCTCTTCCAGTGTCGAAAGCTGACACCCAACATAGGAGCAACCCAGTTCACGATGCAGACCTTTAATTGCTGCTCCAAGACTGCCGCAAGACATCAAGCCAACCCGTTCCGGTGAGTACTTTTGAGATGATGAAGCCATCACCTGTAGTCGGGCCAAATGAAAACATATCTCCTCGATACTTCCTACTTGGACTAAACCTAACCCCAACACCAGTTCTTGGTCATCTGTTAGCCAAGCCCGCGTACCGCCTAAAACATCTACGAATGCCCTCGACCAATCCAAAACCAAGTCCTCATACTCGAACAGAAGGCCTAGATTCGACCGAATCCACGCCACTTTGGCGATGTGGTCTGCGGGAATCAATCGGTTGTAGGCCCATGGATAGCGTTGGACCACCAAACGCTCTCCCGAGGTCTCAGTGACAAGACGATGAATATGTGCGGTATTGATAGCAATTGATAACGCCTGACCAGTTTCATACCACCTGATCACCATCCGGGCTCCGGCACCTGAGGGACTTGTCTCACCGAGTTTCTCTAGACTCCGCAATGCTTCCATGTTCGAAGCATCGTCATCGATCAGCTTGCGGCAGGCATCTTCTATAGTTTTGGTCTCCGCAAGACCTATTTCCCCCCGAGCTACTCTTGTGAGTAGGCCTCGATGATGTGGTTGCCATACTAACAAACGCTCAAGAAGCGTGCGTTCCGCGGAAACATCAGTACATAGCCCATCTACGAGCAAAGATATTGGTGCATCGTTGAACACTTCAACGAAACCACTGTCTCGCGCATCGGGAATCAATATGTCTGCGACTAATGCCCAGGCTTCTTCATCAAACGCCGCTCGAGCGGTTTCCCAACGGACATTATCGGGGACACCAAGCAAATACTCCACGCCCAAGCGTCGGACCCAAGTTAGTAAGTTTCGGCCATTTCCTTCAGAAATCCTAGCAGCAACTAAGGTCTCATCCAACTCAGGAACCGCTTCTATCGCAAAAGCCTTTTGTTCTATTTGATCTAAACGCACACCAAGTTTGGCTGCTTTAATAAGATGCCGAACCTCGCCATCTTTATCAAAACACTCTTCCAAAGCTTTTGACAAGGTGCCGACATCCGCTCCTGCTGCCTCCAGAATCGGAACTCGCTCACATACATCGGTAGGTGCTAAGAAGCTCAGTGCTTCATCAAATTTCCCTTCAACGTATGCCAAACGAGAGCGTAGACGCCGATAACGGCTTTCCATATCTGGCTCTAGAACTTCATCCAGTTTCATAAGCCATTTATCCAAAACCGCGTGTGCCTCCGAGTAACTTTGGCGATCTATTAGACACTCGGCTAACATTTCCATGACTAAACGATTACCAGGATCACGAGCGAGGGCCTGGTTCAACCAGTCAATGGTGGTACCGATACTTGACGACCAATCCGCGGCTGCCAGCTCAAACCGTGGAGCCACCCACACACCACCCTGGAGGGCTTCCAAGCGGGTAATTAATTCCACTCCCCGTCGCTCATCTTTTGTTTCCATCACCGCCTCAAGAGCCACACTCATTGCCGGCGGCCAAAGTGGGTCAGCGTCCACCGCCCGCTCGATCGCCAGTTGACGGTCGCCGTCAGCGGCGGGTGCATCTACTCTTAAATAGGTTTCGGCTATGCGGAGCCAAGCTTTTGCTCGTTTACGAGGATCCAAAGTCTGCGCTGCTTCTTCGGACTCAAACACTATCAGTGACTTCCACCGACCAGAGCGCTCCATATCAACCCTCGTGGACTGGGCCTCTTCCGCAGGAGTCGATATATATAGCTCCGGCAGTTTCAAACTGCGAGCCTCCAACATCTCTTGCAGACCGTCCAGAGGGACCCGTTCATGGGCTGCAGCTAGGTGTTCGAGCACCGTTTGTTCTTCAAAACCAGCGTCTAGAGCAGCCTCCCAAGCGCCCACAGTGTGCTCATGACGAGCCAGCTCAAGCAACCAGCACGCCTGAGATAACCCACTGGTCAAGCCACTCATAGCTTTTGCATGCTGAACAGAACCCACGCTATCGCCCAGCTCATCCAGCAGTTCCGCAGCCATCCAACTGAGTCCACCATCAGTAGGCACATGACGTAGAGCTAGCTTGACCGTGGCCAATGCCGACCTACGTTCCTCTAGGTACCGCCAGCGAATATTCGCCGCTCGGGCCAGGGCAGCCGCTGCCTCCGCCCCATCAACGGTTGAGGCCAATCGCACCCATCCACTCGCAGCCCGTTCCGGTTGTTCGTTCTCAAAAGCCCAACGATGAATATGTTCAGCCCACGCCCGGAGATCAACCGGCGTGTTCGGTTCTACGGACGCCTCAAGAGTGTCTAGAGCCTTAGCCCACGCAAACTGCTCAGCATGAATCCGCGCTGCTCGAACCAATGTCCGACGACGCACTCTTTCGCTTTTAGCCCGAACAGCCATCGTATCCAAGGTCGCAAGCAGATTGTCGGTTTGCCCCAAACCCTCGTATAATTGTTCGAGGACTTCCAATATCTCGAAGGCACTCCCATCCCGGCTTGAAATTCCCTCTAAGTATTCTAGACCCTGCTCCAACCAACCCAAGCGCAAAGCCAAGCGCCCTAACCAGAGTTTTGTCTTGGTCTCGTCATTCGTATCCAAAGTCTCTGACAAGACCTTCCTTTGGAGCAAAGCATAAAGATCTTCCCAGCGCTCATTCGCCTCCAGGGCATGAAAAACGCTGCTCGCGACCATAAAGGCATCTGCATCGAGCATGGCATCCAGACGAGCCTCCTCGGCTTCTTGGTCATATTCTAATGACTCATAGGTATTGATCAAACTATGCCATAGCTTTTCTCTCTTCTCAGGAACAACTTCAATATCTAACCATTTCCGTAGAAGACCAGCCCGCTCGAGGGTTGGTACATCAACAGCCAAAATTTCTTCTTCGAGCCCTAGGTCATCACCACCCAATAACCGTACACGCCGGATGATCTCTACCGCTGCCTTGGTCTGACCTACAGATGCACAAGCGAGTGCGGCTTTAGCCCATATATCCGCTGCCCGAACGGGATCAACCGCCTCTAAACATCGAGCGGCTAAACTCCAAGCCTGGTGCTCATCCTCTGTCTTTCCTAATGTACCAAGCCACTGTGCTTGAAGCGAATATACTTGAGGCAAGTGCACATCATCAAGATTCTCCGCTAACTCTTCGATCTGCGCCTCGACATATGCGTTCTTTCCTAGCGCAATGCCGGATCGAACTCGAGTCATTTCCAGACATGGATCTAGGAATAGATTGCTTTCTAATGGTGCCTCTGCGGCGGAACGTAGAACAACTTCATGTGCACCTATCTTATCCGCTAATGCAACAATAGTGGGAATCAGTTCGTTGATGGCCAACATTTCGGCGTCTTCGATACACGCCAAAGCAGAGGATTCATCAGTTAAGATAGACTCATATACTGCAGCAGCTATCAACAATCGTTGACCATAAACCAGCTTTGGCAGGGTCTCACTCGACATTTGTAGCCATTGCGTGGCTAGCTTGAATTTCCCTTGCCCCACATAAGATTTTATCAATTTCTCAAATAACAACTCCGCGTCTGGTGTCCTATCCAACTCTAACTCTAACAGCCGAAGAAACTCATTATTTTTCCCCAGGCTTTCAAGAGCTTCCACTTTCAGGCGTATCAAATGTACCCGACAATCTGGATCCAGTTCCAAGAGTCTATCTATACGGAAAAGGCAAGCCTCGTACCATCCTAGTGTATATTCAAGTTCCGCTGCAGCATAACCGACCTCCACTTTGGACTCATTTCCATATGATTCACCATACAAAGCGATCGCTGTTGGTAAATCGTGGAGGTGAGTAGCTAGCCTTTCAGCGCGCAAGGCTGCCCACTTAGCACAACCCTGGGAATCACTGGCTTCTACTCGCTGGCGCTCCAACCAAGCGTCCAGAGCCAACCAATGGCCATGCTTTTCATATATATCAATGACCGCCTCCCGAAGACTGTCATCACCCTCAGCCCTATAGGCCCGCTCAAGAACCGCTACCGCTCGCTCTGGGGTCGCAAACGCCTCTTCCGCCACCCGAGCGGCTTCAAGCCACAACTCAACCGCTGCTGCGCTTTGATTGGCTTCTTCTGCGGCATCTTCCAGGACACTCAGGAGATGCCGTTTATCTCCTACCTCGCGAACCAGTCGCAGAAGCGCAGTCCTTGCCTGCTCACTACTCCCATCTCCATGACCCCTTAGGATGACTTGGGTCCAGGCCTGTTGGGCCCGGAAACTTTCCCCTTGTGCCTCTGCCCGCCGAGCCGCTTCGATTCGAAGGCTGGTAGCCGCCTCTCCGTCTGCCAGCTGGTTCGCCCAGTCAAGCAAACGAGCGCCATCCACATAAAGCTCCCGTGAGAGGGCCACTAGTATAAGAGGGCTACTCGAGCTCGGCGACTGGTCTAAGCCCTCTTGGATAACATCCAGAGCATCTTCCCGCTGCCCCAACCTCAACAAGCAGCGAGCCAGTTCCGCGCGGGAACAATTTGCTAACTCAAGATTGTCACTATCAACGCCCACCTGGTAAATATTTTGCCTGAGAGCAATATCGGGAATGCTCTGTAGAACTCTCTGGATAGTCTCAAAGCGCCCCACCTGGGGATCAAGCTGCAGAGAGGCGGTTAGGCATCGGCTCACCCGCTGCCAATCAAGAACGCTAGATGCTACTTCCGCCGCCTTTTGAAAACGATCTGCCTGTACTATCTGGGAGCTAGAATCGTCATGGATAGCATAAGCTTCAAGGCGTTCCGCTAATAGCTCTGGCTCTCCTTGGCGTTCAGCCAATCGAACCATCTGCTCATATACCTTCGGATGAGCCGGGGCCACCATCCGCGCCGACTCAGCAGCAGCTTCGGCCCCCAAAATATCATTGGTCCAAACCCGGAGCTCCGACAATGCCAGCCAGTCAGAAACAGCGTTGGTATGTGAGGCCACCAGTGCCGCATGAGATTCAGCGAGCGACCACTCGCCCGCGCGATCCCAATGCTCACGCAGGCGAGCATTGATCCAACATCGCTCGTCAGCGTTTGCAGTCAAATCCATTGCTGATTGAAGAAGCTCTGCAATCTCTTGAGGAGATTCGTGGACAACTTCTTTAAGTGAGGCGAGGATGACAAACTGAGCTGATGTGGGACTGAAATTTACTAAATTGCGCTTTTCACTATCATGACCTAACTGTTCAATATCAAGGATAAGCTCGTATGCACCTATCAGCAGCAAGAGGGTATCTCTATCTAAATGCTCAATAGTATCGTATGGTAAGTTGAATTGCTCAAGAAGGAGCATCGCAGCTCGTTGACGAGCCCAGTAAGGCATATTTTTTTGGGTAATCAATGAGCCCAGAATCTCTTGGGCTTCAGCCACCCCTTCATTCTCATGTATTTCTGCTAACTGAAGTCCTACGATAGCTTGCTTTTCCGGGTCCCTTATTTCGTTCCAAGCATCTTCCAACGCATCCAAATACCCCTCAACATCGGAACTTTGCCGCAAAAAATCTACCACAGCCATCCGCACCCGGTCACTACCCTCACGGTTACCCAGCTGATCCCAAGTAAAGCGTGCCGATAGCAGTTCATCCCGGCGACGATTATGATCCTCTTGTGGGGAAAGATTGGGGTCGGACCATTTGGCAGCATGCTCGTTGGCCAGCGCCCGTTCTTGGGGATACATATTGGCTTGCGCCGCCCAAAGAGTATCTAAAGCTTCACTGACCTTCCCCGTAGCCACTGCCGCCTCAAATTGGTCAATGAGAGCTTCGAATCCGATGATCTCGATGATGCGCAATGTCTGTTGCTGATCCCAAAGCAGTTGACCAAGTTCGCGCACAACACCATCGTGGTGGGGGTCAGCACGGAATGCCTCCTCTAAGATTTCTGCCTTTTGTTTTCCTTCAGAGCTATCTATAAGCTTCGCAAGCTCTAGCAAAGCTTCAGCCTTGTCTACCGATATACTACTATCTGCTAGCGCCCGCAGCGCAGAGCGAGCACGATGAACATCTAGTTCGCCAACAGCCTGTTCCGCTGCCTGGGTCAATCTGTGGATATCGATCTCGGCGAGAGTGTCATACCGACCGAGTTCAACCAACATATCCGCCAGACTATCTCGAGCTTCCGGGAGCTGCGGATCCAAGGTGATTGCAGCACGATAAGCACGCTCCGCATCCTCCAGTTGTTCTTGTGAACGGTACCGCAGCCCCACCAACATCCATAGTTTTGCGATCTCCGCTGAAGGCTTATCACTACCGCTTTGCCATTGTCGGGCTAAGACCTCACCTGCGGTCGGGAAGGCGGGATGGTCACCATGTCGATCAACCCACTGCTCAAGATCATTGATACCAAGCTGCTGAACAAACCGGTCAAAGTCTTTCAGCTCAACCAATTGATCAATCAGGCGTGTCTTTAACTCGTTTCGTTCACGGTCAGACTCATGAGCTAATATCACCGCCTCAAGTTCAGCAGCGGTTTCCCCTGATGCCCGCCAACTATCTGCAAGTCTCAATAAAGCATCAGCACGCTGCCCACCAATACTTAGAGAGGCCCACATCCTAAGCAAGCGACGCTCTAGCTCTGGGCGGTCTTGCTCTCGTGCCTTGTCCGCATAAACACGTAAGCGGTCAGCCCCGAGAATTTTTCCCAGTTGCTCATACTTTTCCTGAGAGAGCCATAAGTCTTCCAGCGCACCGTCGACCCTCGTGTCAGGTTTTATTGCCCGTGCCTCGAGAAGCAAGGTCTCTATCTCTTCTTGAGATTCATCTCCGCCAACCTCCATCCATGCGCGCAGAGCCGCCGAAAGCTGTAGTCTTCGTTCTAGTCCATCCTCATCCGAACGAGCATGCAGCACCGCCTGACGCAACCATTGGACATAGCTGGCAAGGTCTCCACGGCTATGAGCTTGCTCGGCCAGATACATGAGCGCAACCTGCGCTTCAGGAGATGGCGCCCCAGCCGCATATACCAACGCCTGATGCTGTAGGTCACTCCGATCCACAAACCCCCACCTACCAGCGAGTTGGAGCCAAAACCGTCCCCGATTGTCGTCTAGAAGGGGCGCTAGCGCCCTCGCTGCCGCTATGGCTTCGTCAGCCCGAGCGGAATGCTGAACCAACTCATCAACAACTTGGGCAAGAGCATCAGCACCAAGCGCTGCTCCAAGCTCCTGAAAGCGCCCTTGCTGAACCAAAAACGTGCGTAGAACTGATCGGACCTTCGGGTGGGTCGGATCAGTTGCTTGGGCCAGATTTAACGCAACCTCCACGTCCTCTACCTCACCCAGACCAAGGCGATACTCTGCCACCGAAGCCAAAGCTCCAGCGCGGTCAGTGGGGTCCACAGATAAGCCGGCCCTAGCTTCCTCAGCCTCCGCAGCACCCAACAAATCCGAGTTATTTGAGCGGAGTTGAGCAAGTATTTGCCATGCTTGGCCAGCAAATGGGATAGCCCCAGTCGCCGCAACTTTCTCCAGGAGTTCAACCGCGAGAGTAGAGGCTGAGTCCTCGGCTAGTAGTCCACGAGCAACCACTAGCATAACCTCCGCGCGCCGAGCACCGGATGGAAGATGAGGCCACAACACTTTCCCCGCCGGATATTTTTCGTCGTCGGGCAAACTTATCCAAGCTTGTTCAAGCGTTTCCACCCCGATATAATGGATAAGTTCTTGATACTTTCGCGTGGCCAAGAACCTTCTTAGTAGCGAGGCCCTCGCCAAGGAGTCTGCGGGTCGGTGCTCAAGAACCTCCAACCACGCCCTTTGCGCTCGTAATGAGTCTAAGGGTTCGCCATCCAACAACGCCGCTCGGCGCGAAATCAGATCTGCTCGAAGCTCCGGAGATTGAACAACGGACTGTAGACGAAGAAGGAATTGTTCTTCAGCAGCGGCATCCTTACAGTTCCGGGAGAGCTCGACCCCCCATTCCAGAAAGCTCTTTTCCGGAGCGGGCTCTCCGTCCAAAACCGCTCGTAACGCCAATCGTCGAGGCCCCTCAGGAGCCTCGAGGACTTCGCTGAGCTCGGTGAGGGCACTCATCGGATTATCAAAAGCATCTTGTAGTATTCGAGCTCGACGCAGTCGGCAGCACAAACGCTCAGCTGGGCTTGAAGTTCGAACCGCTAGTTGCCCCAGCAGACTGAGAGCCTCTTCATCACGACCATCGAGTTCTTGAATGGCCTCAATCGCAAGACATAGGGCTTCAGTCTCTAGGGGGTTCGCGGCGAGAGCTCGACGCCCGAGGTCTACAGCCCGAGAAAAACCAGTATTCGGATCTATCGCGGAGCGCTTCACCGACTGGAGCGCGACCCTACACGCTTCAACCCACAAACTCGCTGCCTCCGCGGCATCCTCAGCGTGGCTTCCCTCATCTTCAAGGGTATCTATCAGGGCTATAGCTGGACCTATGCGCCGCAGCAGCTCCAAATGTAAAGCCCGCGCCGCGCTATGACGGGGATCGCATCTAAGAGCCGAACGAACCCTCAACAATGCAGATTCAGGGTCGTCCAACTGCTCCACAAGTATTGTGGCCGCTCGCATCCAAAGCTCCGCCGCCGCTGTACCCTGAGCGACTCGAGCACGGCGCTCCAGTGGCGGAAGCCGATCTCTGATCCGTCCAGAACTAGCGCGTGCGATATCGAGACGCTCTTCTATCGAATACGCTTGAGTTCTGTCCTCCTCGCATAGTTCATCTAGCGCTGCCTCCAACACGGAAATCGAGTCGTCAAGATTGCCTATCGATGTCTTCAGCGCCGCCAACTCCTCCAAGGCCTCAACCCGAATGGCACCCTTGGTGAGGCGAGTCCGAGCTTCACAAAATTTTATTTGTTGCGTGATATCTTCAACAAACTTGGCTTGCTTTTCAAGACGTTCCAAACTTGCGAGTACTTGGACTGAGCCTCGTTGGAGTAATAGTGCGTGCTCGACAACCGCCTCGTCATGGTGAAGGGCCAAGCCCGAGGCCTCACTCGCCCAGAAAGCCTCAGCCGCAAGACTGTGAAGCTCTAGGGCATATTCAGTTTTTGACAACCTTTCAGCGCGCAGGGCGGCTCGACGGTAAGCATCTGCTGCTCGGCTAAGGTCACCGACATCAGCTGCAAGCTCAGCCATGCGGGTGGCCAGTTGAATTTCATCTGGAAACGTTTCCGTCGCCTGAAGAGCCGCTTCGAACGCTTCCTCGATGAAGCCGGATAGCTTCAGGGTAGCGATGACCTCTAACCAAACCGGAACCGCATTGCTGGCAGTTTCAAGCCGGATTGCCCGCCTTCTCAGAATTCGGGCCAGGTACGTAGTATTTCCATCCTCCCGCGCTATCCTTTCGAGGATCTCTAAACTTTGTCCCCGGTAACTATCCAACACTGATGAAGCACCCAAAAACTCGAGCACTTCTTCACAGACCACTTTAGCTTCTTCGCATCGTCCCATCAGCCCCAAGCGGTCAGCAGTTGAAACCAACCAGCCTGCCCGTTCGACAATTGGTAATTCAGACTCACGACCTAATTTGAGTTGAAAATTTATCAGCTCATCAAATTCCTCGTGAAGCTCTAGCTCTCGGGCTAACTGCTGAGCCAACTGACGACCGACCGGCGAAGCTAGTTGCGTCAGGGAAAGCGCGTTACGAAGACAATTGAGCACCTCGTCGGAGTCGTTGGTCGCTTCAGCTATTTTTAGCAAATCGACCCAAATCGGTAGACAAACTTCTGCCTCTTGCCCCTCAGCCCGCTTGAGTCGAACCATCGCTCGAGAACGAGCCTCATCATATCTACCCATGCGCAAAGCTAAAGCAGTTGCTAATGACCAAGTAATAGCTGCATTATCACCAACATCTATAGCTTCAACCACCGCATTATAAGCCTCGATATCTTCACCCTGTGTAGCAAGTATTCGTCCCCGCTCTGCCTGATACATTCCACGAGTCAGACCGTCACTGGCTTCAGCCAACCGCCTTAGCGTTTCAGCCAATCGCGATTGGTCATCTCTGGTTCGATGAATATCAGCGAGTAACTCCAAAATCTCAACATCAAGCGGAGCAGTTGTGAGGGCGTCCTCCAGGGTTCGTACCGCAGCCATTGGCCTTCCGCTCGCTCTCCAAGATCGAGCGAGTAGCTTAAGTAGCTCTACTTTTTCAGAAGAACGGAGGTCGAGACGAAGTCGCTTTTGAATCAATCCGATGAGGGATTCTGGGTCAGAATCCGTGCTTGCGATAAAGATCGCTCCATCTAGCAGTTCAATGGATTTTGGATGCAACTCGGTTACTTCACAAAAGTCATTCCAGGCATCAGGCCATCGCCGACTATTTTCCGGAAGCCGTTCCCATACATCCATCCATATCGTCACTGCTTCACCCATCAGACCGGCATCAGCCGCTCGGCTCGCCATTTTCCGGAGGGTATCTAAGGAGCAAGTACTGGTCTTCGCAAGACGCAAGAAACTTTCAAACTCTTCCTTGGATGGTGCAACCTTGGACCAAAGACGCTCTGCATGCCTAATCCCTAGTTCCGCCGCACCAAGAAACTCACAGGCAGCAATGGCCGCTCGATGAAGGGACTCAACATCTGGAGTCCAAGGGGTGCTGGTTGCTTCCAACCAGTCAGATGCATGCTCGAGAGCACAATGTAGAAGATCTTCGTTCTCTGCCTGTATTGCAATATTAAGTGCTAGGACTATCAGAGTTATCGTTGGGGTCGATGAAGGAATTGAAAAGGCCTTTTCGACTACAGGAACAGCGGCTGCTGCATATCCATAATCCAGTTTAATACGCGCTAAGGTTTCCAGTGCTAAGCTTCGGTCTGCAATGGCAGTATCCGGCCGGTTTGCGAGCTCTTGAAGGTCTAGACATGCGGTCAGAACATCACCGCGCTGAGCCTTTATGGAGGCAAGCATAGTGACCACCTCCATGGACTTTGGAGTATGAAGACGAGCTCGATCTAACTCTCTCTGTGCACCAACCAATTCGCCACTATCGACCAACAACCGGGCGGCCTGTAAATGTACTCGGCCTTTGGCTTCAGAAGAACTCGAAACCATTGCCAGTCGTCGTAAGGCTCTTACTGCTGCATCTAACCGGCGCATAGGCACCAGTGCTTCCGCGAGAGCCTTAAGTGTCCTAGGCTCGTTCGGAGACCACGCAACTGCGTCTTCAAGAAATCTAACGCGCAACTCACCTTCGAGATAAGGAGCTGCAAATAGCAGAATGAGACTGGGACGAATACGTTCTCCCTCCGCTCTTAGTGCCGCGGCATACTGCTCTACCGCTTGAGCAATTTCCACTGCAGGTGTTTTGCGTTGAAGCACCAAAGTATAGATCGTGCTCAACGCAGATTCGTCAGAAGGTGCTATTGTGAGGGTGCGTAATGCGAGCGACCAAGTTTCATCAACCACTTCTGAGAGAAATGGTCCGGCCCAAAGGACACGATCTCTGATGGCCTTTGCCTGAAAGTCGGCTTGAAGTCGTCCAACGTCCTGACCGTAACTGGTTTTAGGATCTGGCAAAGCCTCATCAAAGCCATACGCTTCAAGGTGCTCCCGCAATCCCGCCAGTCGATGCATCACCTCCGGCTCCACACTCAGCGGCTGGTCTGAACTTATAGATAGTACCAGGACCGCGCTCTTGGTGATGGAGGTGTGTAAATAGAGGCCACTGATACTGGGGATCTTCCATCCATTCCGGGGAAATAAAGAGCGCAACAACCCAGCCAATGGGTCAACAAGCACCGAATGCGGCGAACAACGGGCAATCCCACCAAAGGCATAGCTCAATCCGCGCTCAAGCGCAGATAATACATCCTCATCAAGAGTAGACACCGCTCCCATTCGAGTAGGTACGCCAAGATGGACAAGTAGGGTACGCTCATCACCGCGACTGCCTAGCGGGCCGGGTATGAAAGATATTCGAGTTAGAAAAGTGGATTTTGGTTGATGAGCTTCAACTACGAGATAATTGCCCTCTTTGGTACAATGTAGTTCTTGCACGTCCAAGAACGACGCGAGAAGTAACTCAAGATCGATCGCTACCTCTAACTTTACCAAGTGAGTAGATAACGGTCGTAGTTCATCCAGTGTCGCTTCCGGTCCAGCCCCAGGCACAGAAAGCCGGAGACGGCGAATTGTGACCCCTTGGATCCCAGCTTGAACACGACCCTCCAGATGTAGTTCTTCAACATCGGATGTGATCGGCGTGAACCCTAACGTCGAATCGAGTACCGCGGAGGAGGTGCTCATGACCATAGATGGCCATCACATGACCCTTGAGGTAGAGCAAGAAACTGGCGCTAACGATTGGAGATCTCCGGTGCGCACGAAGCCTATGCGAGGTATATTCACGGGGGTTACGCAAAAGAGGGCAACGGACGGGAGTTTCGACTATGGCATCAACCGAGCTCTTCCTCATCAAAGGCCATCATGTGAGCACCACCACTACGAATAATTTCGACAAGGCCATGTCGTTCAGGAAGAATCTGGCTGATAAAATAGCGTGCCGTACGGACTTTTGTCTCTGAATAAGCATCACTGTCGCGAAGAGCCTGGCGAACCTGAATGTTCCACATGAAGGTTAGGGTAGTGAGGCCAAAGAGCTTGAGATAGTTTGCTGCCACCGCCGCAACTTCCTCTGGGTCCGACATACCCTTGGTCGCCAACTCCATGGTCACTGCAGTAAGTTCCTTACTGGTAGCTTTCAGTGCGGTGGTAAACTCTTCCATGCCAGCAACTTCTTTTGTCTCTCGCAGAAAGTTTGTTATCTGGCTTTGGAAAGATTGAAGTAGTCGGCCACCAGCTTTAGGCAACTTTCTACCTACAAGGTCTAATGCCTGAATTCCGTTGGTTCCCTCGTATATCATAGCAATGCGTACATCACGCATATACTGTTCGATCGACCAGTCTTTGGTGTAGCCAGAACCACCACAAACTTGCATAGCAAGACTGGTGTTGTAAAAGCCACGCTCCGTTCCATAGGACTTCATCACCGGCGTTAGTAACGCAACGATATCATCAGCCTCTTGTCTCACCGACTCTTCTGGGTGCTTTCTGGAGAGATCCAAATGTAGCGCAATATAGAATGCGAGCGTCCTCAATGCTTCATTGGTACTCTTTTGATCAAGGAGCATACGTCGAACATCGGGGTGCACCAAAATAGTGTCGGCAGAAGCTGATGAGTCTTGGCGCGAGGGATTGAGTGATCGACTTTGACGCCGGTCTTTCGCAAAAGCCACAGCGGTTTGATAAGCGATCTCTCCGGCCGAGATACCTTCCAACCCAACGTGTAGTCGAGCCTGGTTCATCATGACAAACATGGTGCGCATACCCTTATGGGGTTGCCCAACCAGATAGCCCTCAGATGCCTCCATATCGATCACACACGTAGGTGAAGCATTTATGCCCATCTTATGCTCAATACCAGTGCATCGAACATTATTAGGGGTACCATCCATCTTGAACTTAGGAACCAAGAAGCATGATATGCCCTTGATACCTTCCGGCGCATCAGGAAGTCGGGCGAGAACCAAATGGATGATATTCTCGGTTAAGTCTTGCTCGCCAAAGGTGATCCATATCTTTGTGCCTGTAAGAAGATAATGGTCTCCCTCTGGCATCGCTTTGGTACGAACCAGACCAAGGTCCGTCCCACACTGCGGCTCCGTCAGACACATTGTACCCGCCCACTCTCCACTGACCAGCTTGGGCAAATAGTCTCTCATCTGCTGCTCTGAGCCATGCTTTTCAAGAGCGTGGACCAAACCGAGGGTTAAGCCAGGGCACATCATCAGCGACTTGTTGCAGGACATCGCCATTTCACTCATGCCGATGCTCACCGTCTCCGGAGCCCCAGAGCCACCGAACTCTTCTTCGGAGGTCAGCCCAACAAATCCGTTCTCGACGAGCTTTTGATAAACTTCTCGGAAGCCTTTTGGTGTGGTAACGGCGCCGGTTTCCGGGTCCCACTTGACTCCTTCCGAATCTCCAAGCCGATTAAGAGGTAAGAGCTCACGCTCTGCAAACGCACCACCCTGATCTAGCAAAGCTAAGACTGTATCCTGATCGTAGTTCTGAAATGCCTCCAGGCTGGCAATACGTTCACTATACCCAAGTGCATCGAGGTTGAATCGCATATCTCTGAGCGGTGCTTTGTAGACTTGCATCTCTAACTCCTCCCTATCTTCACTGGTGAGCTCCACCAGCTGAATGAGCCACCATTCACTTTGTCGAATTGGTGCGAATTGATCAAGTCGGATTGTGACTGAGCGGTTGGTACTAGTCTTTTAAATCATCGACCGTAGCCGCATTGAGTCGTACGACATTTGTACGCATATGTTGGCCCGCCATGAACGAGCGGCTATGACACATACGTGCGGTTCTTCAGCACTCGAAACCCTCAACATCATACCTCCCTCACGGTTGCGCTGGGGGAAGGTCTTGCGCCTGATGGTGGTTTGTATATTCCGGAGCAGTTACCAAAAATTACCAATACTTCAGGGGAACCGGCTCAGCTTCATCAAGAGGCTTATCGGTTTCTTGCACCCTTTTTTCAGGACGACGCCTTGCTGGATCATCTGGCCAGCATATGTGAGGAATCATTTACTTTTCCGCTTCCTCTCCGGCCGGTAGCGGACAACAATCGCATCCTCGAGCTATTTCACGGACCAACCGCGGCATTTAAAGACTTTGGTGCACGATTTCTTTCTGCGTGTTTCGCTCACATAGCGCTTCAACCATCAGCGCTGGGCCCACCTTCACCGCGCACCATTCTGGTCGCGACATCCGGGGACACTGGGGGAGCTGTAGCTTCTGCTTTTGCTCACCGACCGGACCATCAAGTGTGGATTCTCTTTCCTGAGGGCGGTGTATCACCTCTTCAGGAAGCTCAACTCACTTCGTGGGGAAGCCAAGTCTTCGCTTTTGCCGTCGACGGCAGTTTTGACGACTGTCAGCGCATAGCAAAGGAGGCATTTCTCCGCTCGGATTTGAGAAATGATTTTCAGCTCACCAGCGCAAATAGTATTAACATCGGTCGGTTACTTCCGCAGGCTTCGTACTTATGGGCAGCAGCCCAACAGCACTGGTCTGCTTACAAAAAACCGATGAAAGTTATTGTTCCGACCGGAAACCTTGGGCATGGCCTCGCGGCTCTGTGGGCCCAATCCACTGGAGCCCCCATTGAGGATATTGTGTTTGCTCTTAATGCAAACCGATCAGTGCTTGATTACCTAGTGGATGGCTCAGTGACAGCAAGGCCCACGATTCGAACCCTCGCCAACGCAATGGATGTATCCCTTCCCAGTAATCTCGAGCGCCTAAAAGCCATGAAGCCTCCCGTGGAGCATATCCGTGCATTCAGCTTCAACGATGTGGAGATCAGTGACGGGCTTCGGCGTTCTGAGAAACAATGGGGCACCGTAGTGTGTCCCCACACCGCTTGTGCTTTTCTCGCGCGTGAAGCGCTCGGTACCGACGGTTGGACCATCCTCGCCACCGCTCATCCCGCCAAATTTAGGTCAATTGTTGAACCATTGGTTGATCAACCGATACCTACTCCGACCAGCCTTGCTGAAATACTCGAACGAAGCCAACGCAAGATCGTCATTGAGCCGACGCTCGATAGCCTCATCAACGGAATTCAGCGTGCCCGGTCTTCAACAAGGTCATAGATAGAAGATGGTTGAGAAAATATCATCACATGCCAGCATTTCAGCCCGAGCAGTCTGCTTATGCCGAGCATTGGAAAGCACCCAACCTTCGGGTTCTCGACAGCTATTAGATGTTTTCGCTAAGTATTTTCTCACAGAAATCGAGCGACTCACCCTGCGATCCGTAGCTAATTGGGGTACCCGCTGGATAGAAATAGCGTCCCAAGGCCTGTACCAAGAAGTCATTAGACGACATGCAACTACTGATAGTTGGCTCGAAGAAGCCTTAGGCTCCGGTATACAAAACCTTATTATACTAGGCGCCGGCTACGACAGCCGAGGCTGGCGATTTGCCCGACCCGGTCTGAGAACTATTGAACTAGACCAGGCAGCAACCCAAACCCACAAGAGGCAGTGTCTGAAGCGGTTCGTGACTAAATTTCCGGAGGCTCAAGTTGAATTGAGCCCCGTAGATTTCCGATTTTCAAGTTGGCCTGACGTACTGCCATCATTTACCCAGTCTTCAGTGGTCATTTGGGAGGGTGTGACTATGTACTTAAGTCGAGAGGAAGTTATTGCTACCGCCCATACACTCGCCGGTAAGTTGGGTCGTGGTACAGAAGTAATTGTGGACGTGCTCCTCCCAAATGCCCCCATGAGAGGCACATCATCGCCAACCCGACTTGGTTTGGGAGTCCTCGGCGAAAAACTCAAATGGTTCCTCCCTCTCCATGAAGCACCTTCATTTTTTGAGCCCTTAGGGTTCAAAGTCAGCCAATTGTTGGAACTGGGAGACCAACCAACCGGCCCCAGTCACATCGGCCTCATCCGGCTTTCTCGCCTCTAGTTGCTATTTAGCCACGCACTCTCAACTTTCTTCCTGAATGAGGCATCCGACGCAAGTAACTGTGCTACTCCTGGAAGGTTCTCAAACTCATTCTTTGCAAGGTGGTTGGTTAGTCCAGAACGTAGAGCCAAAGAAAGATCGTTGATGGCCGTTGACTGATCACCCATCTGCAAAACAGCTAGACCATGATTAACCGCGGCAAATGGGTGAGCCGGTACCAAGTCAAGCGCTCGAGCCGCCGCCGCCGCCGCCGCCCCCGCCGCCGCTGCACCCAACGCTAACTCTGCAGCAACCACGTGAAGATCGGCTCGTAAGCGAACGGGATAGCGACCTTTGCCCAGCAGACCTAAACCGCGCTTAACCGCCGCCCGAGCGGGCGAAGGTTGACCGTTCACAACGTAGATTGTCGCCCGTTCCAACTCAATTCGAGCGGAATGGATCCGGTCTTTTTTTACCAGAGCCTGGGCGGTCGCCAGGGTTTGGAGTGCACCGGCGGCATCACCCACCTCAAGGCGTTCCCGAGCTTCAGCCATTAGCGGTGCTACGCGTATCTCGCGCTTTGCGCCATCGGAACCAAACTTAGCTAGTATCCGAGCTCGTTCCATTTCCAAAGCGTTATCCCCCGGCCGCAAACGCGACGCCCTTTCATAGGCCCTGACCGCTAGCAAACCATTGCGCAATCGAACTTCCACTCTTCCTAGCGCTATCCATAAGAAAGCTTCATTCGGGTAACTAGAAACCGCCCGGAGTAAGGTCCTACGGGCCTGCTCTACCTCCGCCCGTTCAAGCTCAAGTGACGCCAAAAATCGCCAAGCACTGACTGGGCCCCCTACACTGCCCAAGCAACGCCGCAGCAAGCGGATCGACTCTTCTGGTTGGCTCATCATCTCGAAATGCTCCGCGGCCGCAACCCACTCCACTGAGGAAGCACAGGGTTCGGTGGAATCCGGTGCTGAGTTCATCTGAGGCTGTTTACCCTCCGGACGAGCAGACGTTTGAAGAGGTGCCGACCGCTGTGATTCAGATGGGGCGGTTGCGCATCTTGCTGTGAGCAGCGAAAGACATAAGATCCGAAGGGAGAACAACCATCTGTTCCGCATCAAGGCATATATAACATTAGTGCCAAAAAAGTGGGTCATACATGGCGACTACCGACTCGTTAACCCTCGGCGTTTGCAATCAATCCATCACCTGTCCCTCCCAGGACACGGGACCCGAAGCAAAAACACCAGATATTTATCCCAAGCTCTCCGTAGGATCCGGACCGCCAGGTACTGACCGGGGACTGTTGATATCAATGTTATTCATGAGCGTTTGATATTTTTTCTGTGGAAACATCTGAGAGATATCCGAAGGCACTGCGGCAGTCCGGACATAACGCGACTTCATAGCCAACACTCTCGCGATGCTTCGTTGCACTTGCTGGGGATTCAAACGCTTGTCCGTCACCGCTTCGATCACCGTCTCGTGAGCTCTCTCGAGCAGTTCCGGGTGATGACAGATCAAAACTTGATCACATCCGGCAGCAATGGCCTGAACGGCCGCCTCTGGAACGAAGTACTCATTGGCAATCGCTTTCATCTCCAGATCATCACTCACAATGACCCCGTCAAACCCGACACTCTCTCGCAGCAATCCAGTGACAATTTTGGGGGACAATGTCGCGGGCCAGTCCGGATCAAGCTGCGAGTAGACTACGTGAGCGGTCATCAGCAAAGCTACACCAGCCCGAGCAGCGGTCACAAATGGCGGAAGCTCAACTCGGTTTAGCCGCTCCCTGGAGTGTTCAAGCCTCGGAAGGTCGTAGTGGCTATCGAGCGTTGTATCCCCGTGACCTGGGAAGTGTTTGCCGCAGGCAGCTATACCTTCGGATTGGATTCCTTGGATAAATGCGGAACCCATCTGGCAAACTACGTCGACCTCAGACGAAAAAGCTCGATCGCCGATAACTGGGTTGGTGGGGTTACTGTCGACGTCCAGTACTGGTGCGTAGTTGAGATCAAACCCCATACGTCCGAGACTTTCCCCCAAGATAGCCCCAGCGAGCTCCGCCCACTTTGTGTTCCCTATAGAACCGACCGCCCGCATGGAGGGCAATTCAGGAAAAGGTGCTCTTAACCGTTGAACTCGCCCCCCCTCTTGGTCCACACCAATCATTAATGGTTGTTTTTGATTCAAGGCATGGAGTTCACGGTTGAGAGTTCGGGTATTCTCAAGGCCCATGGTTAGGTTCCGACTGAAAAGGATGACACCTCCGAGCTTGCCGAGACGTGCGAGACGGGCAAAGTCTTCAGGAACTACAGTTCCAGTGAAGCCGCCTATGAATAGCTGACCAATATTTTGCCGAAGTGAGGACAACACTTATTACTTTATCCAAACTTATGACAGGAAGCGAGATTTCTGTCGGTTTAGCAACCGGATTGATTTGAGACCGCAATGACCTTTCCCCATATGCTTAAGCAATATCTTGTCATTTTCTTCGTTTTCGGTGAGTTTGTTGCGGGCATCAGCTATGCGGCTCTAGCAGATACCTCGGATCCTACACCGCTAGACCGCGAGCTCCGGTCGGTGCTGAATAGCCCTGTCCTGGAGAGGGTACTGACTGGGGTACACGTCCGCCGCTTGAGCGATGGCAAAACACTGTTTTCCCATAACGGTCGCCGACTGTTTAACCCCGCGTCCAATATGAAGCTACTCACCACCGCCGCAGCGTTGTGGTATCTAGGTCCATCCTACCGCTTCCGCACCCAAGTACGGCGTTCTCGTGCTATGGCTGGTCGTACCGTAAAGGGTGATTTATATGTAGAAGCCCGTGGTGATCCTACCCTCACCACAGAGAATCTTTTTGGTCTTGCGAATCAGATCGCGCTTGCTGGGGTATCTGCAGTTCAAGGTAATCTTGTAATCGATGATACGTTTTTTGATCAGGTGACCGAGGGACCGGGTTGGGATCAAGAGGTTGGTGATCACGCATACAACGCACCGATCAGCGCCTTTTCTGTCAATTTCAATACCTTTGTTGCCCGGGTCATCCCCGGTGATCGCCCAGGGGCGCGGGCCAAGATCTCGCTCTGGCCACCGGTAGAAAGTCTCTCCAGCGAAGTCACTGCCGTGACTCGAGGTAAGAATACCCGCACAAGGTTATGGTTTGGAACCTCACGGCGCCCAGATGACGGTGTTCGCATTACAGTGCGCGGGCATATCGCAAAAGATGATACCAGAGGTCGATCGCTACGCAGACGCATCCATAAACCCACACAATTTGCCGGGGAAGCGCTCAGATATCTTCTCAAGATCAGAGGCGTGAAAATAGAGGGTAAAATTGTCCAAGCAAGTATCGACGAGCAGCGTACCACGCTGGTCGCAAGGAGAGTTTCTAGACCGCTGGGAGCCATAGTTTCAACACTCAATAAGTACTCAAACAACTTCATCGCTGAGCAGATTCTAAAAACCTTAGCTGCAGAGGTTGAAGGTCGACCAGGGACATGGGAAAAAGGTCAAATAGTTCTCAAGCGATTTCTTTCGGAAATCGGAATCAAACCCAACCGTGTAGTCCTAGGCAATGGTTCTGGACTAAACGATGTGAATCGCTTAACCCCCGAGCAAATAACGCATATTCTTCAAGTCATGCATTCGCGATTTGAGCTTGCCCCAGAGTATGTCTCTTCTTTAGGTGTGGCTGGGGAGTCCGGAACAATATCTGCCCGCTTTGAGGATACCGCTGCTGTTTCTCGGTTGCGAGCAAAAACCGGCACTCTAACCGGGGTGAGTGCGTTATCGGGGTACGTCGCCACCATCGATGATGAACTACTAGCGTTTTCCGTTATTATGAACAACTATCGAGGCCGTGCTCGAACTATGTGGAATATCCAGGAGCGAATTGGAGCCATTTTAGCCCAACACCGATACCATGACGATTTGGCCACCACTTCTTCCTCGCCTAAGCTGGAGGCTCAATAGGATATGACAAAGTAGCGAAAGGCCCTCTCCCTCACTCTCAGCACGGGTAGCTTGTAACTGAGAAGACTTGGGGCGTGTCTTTACCCTCCGGCTGCGGAGATGACGTGGTTTTAAGACATGCCCTAGCAGCCGGTTGATCTAGTCCTGCACGCATCTATCAGCCGGTCTTTCCGTGAAACGTCCTGACCACGAAAAGCCGGGCTCGATAACTACACACCGGGCTAAATCAACCGGCTGCTAGCAGGCCATCAGAAAAGTGGGATGGGTGATCCGCGAAGTATCTTTTCCGTGGAACGCTCCGGATGAAGTGGGCGCATACCGGGCGTATGCAACCGATGAAAGGCGAAGCC
>JAHQVK010000073.1 GCA_019634385.1 Myxococcales bacterium
CCAGGTTCCCGTAGCAAATCACTTGGGTTGAGCCCAAGTTGCTGCTTCTACGCCGGGCTAGGCCCCGCTGCGCGATTACTTGTTGATTCTTACAGAATCAATTCAAGGGGTCTTTGCTGTATATATACCAAATACATCGATTTCTCTAATGTCCGATATCTATCTTGCTGACGATGCTTAATTGTGGCAAATTATTTGTGTCAAAATATAACAAGTTCGACAATTCATCATACGCGAACTTGAATGTTTCGAATCTAATATATATATCTTATATTCGGGCAAAATGTCTTGCAAATATCCCCCCAATATCGAAACGACAGAAAGATGGTGCTCATCCATTATTGGGTGTCAGACTATAGAATATTTTGGACATGGCAAATACGAAATTAGTTTTGTCCAACGGGCGCTACGCCTGGTGGTTGTGCCCCTAATGAAGACTCGGGCAGGAAGCTATTCCTACTTTATAACAAGCAGGCACACAAGTCCCTACGGAAAAGACCGCTTGAATTGATTCTGTAAGAATCAACAAGTAATCGCGCAGCGGGGCATAGCTCCGCGTAGAAGCAGGAACTTGGGTTCAACCCAAGTGATTTCTGCTGTATATAAGCATATCGCTAATCAACAATTTCGGAGACCGCGAACTGGCGCGAGGACTATTTCGCCTTAGGAAGCTTCAATTGGCGCCCACCAACGTGCACCTTGCGGAGAGCAATGTTGCCCACATTCTCAAGGATAAAGTTCTTCTCGGCACTCTCTACCACTATGTTGTCGAAAACAACCTCAGTCAGCGGAGCTTGCTTAGGGGCATGCACTTCGAGCAAAGTACCTACTTTCTGCACCACAAAGTTCTGGAACACAATATCACGATAGACGGATGGGTGTTTACCTCCAAGTAATCCTGGATAGTTTAGCTGGAACCAAAACAAGCGATCAAATGACTCAATCTTCATGTTGCGAACACGGATATGCTCAACAACACCACCCCGATCAAGATTGGCCTTAAAACGAATGGCCGAGGCGCCTTTCCGTAGTACGTTGTCGGTGAAGAACACGTTGCGAATACCACCTGACATCTCGCTCCCGAGGGCAATGCCATCTTCTCCGCCCATATCATTATGGCGCACAACAATATTCTCCGACCGACGACCAATCCGGCGCCCATCAAGATCCCGCCCCGACTTGATAACAACTGAATCGTCCCCAGTACGAAAGTGGCACTTTTCTATAAGAACGTTGCTGCTTGAGTCGACGTCCACGCCATCATTATTAGGCCACATGCTACGGACCGAAACGCCGCGAATAACCGCGTGATCGGTATAGACCAGGTGATTTACCCAAAAGGGAGAGTTGAGCAACATAACCCCTTCGATGCGCACCCTCTCGGCACCAATGAGCTGAATCAAGCTCGGGCGCAGGTAGTGCCCCCGTCCAAACCTCCGGCTGGCGACATCGGTATGACTGTTACCTAACAGACGTAGCCGATCCATGTCCGGGCGCTGTCTCTTGATCCAGCCGTGAAACTCACTCTCGGCATTTCCATCGATCGTACCCTCCCCACTAATCGCAACGTCGTGAACATTTCTGGCGTAAATCAGTGGAGAATAATTGTACGCTTCAGTCCCTTCCCAGCGCGTGAACACCAACGGTAAGTAGTCATTGGCATTGGGGCCGAAGAGGAGAACCGCACCTTTCTCGAGATGGAAATCGATGGAGCTGGCTAAGTGGATCGGGCCATTGCTCAACCATCTCCCCCGGGGCAAGACAACACGCCCGCCCCCACCCTTGCTCGCCGCCCAAATGGTTTTGATGATAGCCACTCGGTCATCTTTCTCGTCCCCTTGATGAGCACCGTAGTCCACGATCGAGTAATCTTTGCTAGGGATACGCGGAGGCGCAATGGAGTCCACAATGCGCTCAGCCAAGTGCCAATCGCGTCGCAAAGAGGCCGCTGTTACCGGCTCGGCCGCACTGCACTCGAATGAAACCAGAAGCACGCTGGATAGTGACAGCAGGGAAAGAACCTGAGTTCGGATGGACATGCCACAGACCTAAGTCATGCCGTGCCATCCCCGCCAGGGGGGGCAACTGTTGTCGAGTGGCAGCGAATACAGACCGACTTGTGAAATCATACTGGTATCCATCGAGGAATACCGCGAAGTAACACCGACCTCGAGACCGGCTCACGGAAAACGGGTGTACAACCGAGCGAAGGAGAACTCTATATAGATTGCGTCCCGCAACAAATAGGTCATCAGATGTTAAGAGTTTAGCAAGAGGTCCTAGAGCAACCCCGCCTTGGTGATCACCGCGCTGATAAACGCCCGGACTTGGGGCGGCGGTTGGGCTTCAAAAGCGTGCACTACATACACCGGAGACGGTTGCCCCTCACCCTCTTGCTGCACACCCGGTGAATTGAGCAACTCCCGAACGGCGGGCTCGGGCAGCGTAGCCCAACCGAGGCCGTGAGCAACCAGCGATCGAGCTCCGGCGACCGACGTCGCGCATAACACCCCCTCAGCGGCCAACGGAGCTTGATCTTGCCACGGGAGAATTATCGCCCGGTCGGGGCTATCACCGCGCCGCACCCGAACTTCACGGAGCTCGCCAAGTCGACGTACCCGGTGACCGAGCTGAGTCAATTGACCAACGCGAATGGCCACATCCACCTCCCCCCTATCGAGCTCCTCATGGGCATCCGAGCTCTGAAGCTCAACTGCGATCTTGGGATGGCGTTCGAGCAAGACCTGCAGCGTTGGCGAAACCAAAACGTCTAGCAGGGCCGAAGGGACGGTCAAACGAAGACGCCCTTCAACGCGGGTACGCATGGTGTTTCTGAGGGCTTCCGCCTCTCTCAGGATCGCGAGCACCTCTTGGCAGAGAGGGAGATAGCGGGCGCCAGCCTCCGTCAAAGCTAGTCGCCGGGTAGTACGGTGAAGCAAGCGAGCCTCAAACTCCCGCTCAAGTTCACGAACCTGCATACTCACTACGCTCGGAGCCTTTCCAAGCGTACGAGCCGCGGCCGCGAAGCTACCTGTCTCCCCAACCACAGCGAACACCACCATGCCGTGCAACCGCTTATTCATCCATAAAGTATATGAATGAAGTCTACTTTGGTCGTCTAATCTATTCTTTGGGAAGCTGCTAGTCCTACGGACATGAATAGGTACCACCAAGCACTTATCGAAGTCCTTACCGCCAGCTCCACCTGGATTAGGCAATTCAATGCTGGAGAGGTGGAAGCCTGCATCGAGACCTATCTGCCAAACGCGGTAATGAACGCTGCCCCCGCGGGGCGCTTCGTTGGACGCGAAGCGATCGGTGAGTTCTGGCGGCCATTTGTCGCCTCAGGGGCGAGCGAGTTAGTCTATACCGAAATCGCCATGACCATGGAAAGCGAGGACAAGGTGCGTCTGTCGGCCAATTGGCAAATGAACGTAGGGCGGGGAATTATCACCAACGAACGGTGGATACGGAATAACGATGGGCTCTGGCGCCTCGCCGAGGACGACTTTGAGGTCCAAGAGCAATTTGCAACAACATGACCCCCTCTCACGTCATCTCGATGACAACAAGTTCTGGCTAGGATCTGAGGCGGGTTACCAGCCCATCGCGACCATTCTCTGCCGAGTTTATTAACACGTCCTAGTGGCAGAGAACAGAAGAGGACAAAGTAAGGTAGCTGCGCTCCGAGCGGTTATATGGTCTCGATCATGTGGTGGTGATAGCTCCACAATATCAACGAGAGGAAGAGAACACTTGGCTTGTCTACATTGATAATCAATCTCGTTGATGATGCTCTCAATGGTTGAGAATGCAACGCCGCGAGGCGCTGGTGCACTGACGCCCGGAGCCTGACTATACGGAAGAACATCGAGATCAATACTAAGATAAATAAGATCGCTTCGCTTCACGAGCTCCCCAATCTGATCGTGAGCAGCACGAGGGTTTTGAATAAGTGCACGATCGCTGACGATGCGTACACCCCATTCTTTGGCACGTTCAAAGAGTACTACCGTGTTTGATTCATCAGCCACGCCTATGCACAGATAATCAAATCGTTCCGGCCCGAGATCTCGGATTTGGGTAAACGGTGTGCCGGACGAGGCGCCACTGGATCCAATCTTTCGTAGATCAAGATGAGCATCCAGGTTGATAATGCCGATCCTCGGCTCGGGATATTGGATTCTGAGCCCCAAAAAGCTCCCGTACGCGGTCTCATGGCCTCCGCCCAACACCACCACTCGTTGATGAGCTTCGAGAGCCTCACCAACGACCGTTCCCAGCATGGCCTGTCCAGCCTCCAGGGCGTCCCCTTGAACCTCAATATTTCCTATGTCCACAAAGGTGGTGCTGTTAGCAGGAGCTGCCAGGTTGGCTAGAGCCGCGCGCAGCTCATTTGGACCATAGTATGCTCCAGGACGCCCATGGTTTCGGCGTACACCTGCGTCACTAGCAAAACCCAAGAGCGCAGTAGGTCCACTATCACGTACGTAATGATACACCCGAAAGGCTCTCGGACCATCTTCGGGGTCACTTCGGCCGTGCCAGATTGGGGCTGCAGATCTTCGGACACTCACGAACTCTCCAGGTCTTGGTTCAGAATACCCGGGAGCTGTAGTTGATGCTCTTGAGCACAAGCTTTAGCCATTGGATACCCAGCATCTGCATGACGCATAACTCCAGTTGCAGGATCATTCCAGAGCACCCGCGCTAATTTTTGATCCGTAGCTTCGGTGCCATCACAGCAGATGACCACCCCTGCGTGCTGAGAGTAGCCCATGCCCACGCCCCCTCCATGGTGCAAACTCACCCAGGTCGCGCCGCTGGCTGTATTGAGAAGCGCATTAAGGAGGGGCCAGTCCGACACCGCATCTGAACCGTCGAGCATACTTTCTGTTTCTCGATTGGGGGAAGCCACAGAACCGCTATCGAGGTGATCTCGGCCAATCACCACCGGAGCTCGCAGCTCGCCGGAGCGAACCATCTCATTAAATGCCAAGCCCAGACGGTGACGTTGACCCAGTCCCACCCAACAAATACGGGCAGGGAGTCCCTGGGGCCGGATGCGTTCTTGGGCCATGTCCAGCCAGTGATGGAGATGAAGATCATCGGGGATAAGCTCCCGCACTTTGGCATCCGTCTTATATATATCCTCTGGATCCCCTGAGAGAGCACACCATCTAAAGGGACCAATCCCTCGACAGAAAAGGGGACGAATATAGGCGGGAACAAAGCCTGGAAATGCGAAGGCCTCCGTGAACCCTTCATCTTTAGCAACCTGCCGAATGTTGTTGCCATAGTCGAAAGTTGGGACCCCCTCCTTGTGAAAGGCCACCATCGCTTCTACGTGGGTACGGATGCTCGCCCGAGCGGATTTGTCTACCATTTGAGGCTGGCTCTTTTGTTGTGCTCGCCAATCTTCTAGGGACCATCCTGCGGGTAGATATCCATGTATAGGATCGTGTGCGCTTGTTTGATCGCTGAGTAAGCTTGGTCGTACGCCACGTCGTAAAAGCTCAGGTAGAATCTCTGCGGCGTTACCTAAAAGCGCTACGGACTTTGCTTGGCCCTCCTTGGTCCACCGAGTGATCATCGATAGCGCCATATCTATAGAGGAGGTTTGCTCATCAACGTATCCGGTGCGCAGGCGAAAATTGATGCGATTCGGATCACATTCTATCGCGAGACAGCAGGCACCGGCCATCGTTGCCGCTAGGGGCTGAGCTCCACCCATGCCTCCCAGGCCCGCGGTCAGAATCCACTTCCCCTTTAAGTTGCCATCATAATGTTGGCGTCCGGCTTCAACAAACGTTTCATAGGTACCCTGGACAATACCCTGCGTTCCTATATAGATCCAAGAGCCCGCGGTCATTTGCCCATACATCGCCAGCCCCTGCTTATCGAGAGCATTAAAGTGATCCCAACTTGCCCAGTTGGGGACAAGATTGGAGTTGGCGATTAAGACTCTCGGAGCGTTTTCGTAGGTTCTAAAGATACCTACCGGCTTTCCAGATTGAATGAGCAGAGTTTCGTCAGCCTCGAGACTCTTGAGGCTATGGATAATGATATCATAATCTTTCCAACTGCGTGCGGCACGACCAATCCCTCCATAAACAACTAATTCTTCTGGATTTTCGGCGACGTCCGGATGAAGATTGTTCATCAACATTCGCAGCGGTGCCTCCGTAAGCCAGCTCTTCGCGGTGAGATGTGGACCGGTCGGGGCAATGATATTCGGCTTGGGTCGAAAAGGGCGACTCATTGGAAGATCTCCTTGGTAGGTTGAGGGGAGAGTATTGCGGGAAAGGACAAGCCAGTGGCCTGGAGCAATTCCGAGCCTTCTACCAGGCGGGCGGCGATATCTAAACACGGAGCCAGCAACCGATCATGTTTGAGCGGAGGGACATCTGCTCTAAAGCGTTTAAGAGCGGCTTGAAGCGGGGGACTGGTCGTCAGTGGGGCCCTAAATCGAATACCTTCCGCTGCACAGAAGACTTCGATACCAATGATCTGAACAAGATTGTTGGCCATAGGAACCAACCTACGCGCCCCGTGGGCGGCCATACTGACATGGTCCTCCTGGTTGGCACTAGTGGGGGTGGAGTCGGTTGAGCATGGGTTGGCGAGATGTTTGTTTTCACTCATGAGGGCAGCGCTGGTGACTTCGGCGATCATAAGTCCTGAGTGAAGACCTGGCGTAGCAGCTAGAAATGGGGGAAGATCAAAACTAAGATTAGGATCCACAAGAAGCGCGACACGCCGTTGGGCAATCGAACCCACCTCTGCCATGGCTAACGCGATCATATCCGCCGCAAACGCGACGGGCTCAGCGTGAAAATTACCACCGGATACGATGTCTTCACTTTCTTGCAGAACCAGAGGATTATCGGTGGCTGCATTGGCTTCTCGGTGAAGGCTCGTCGCCGCATAACCGAGCAAGTCCATGGCGGCACCCACCACTTGAGGCTGGCATCGCATACAATAGGGATCCTGTACACGAGGATCATTTTGGCTATGGGAAGCTCTAATCGCACTGCCTTCCAGCAAGTGGCGCATGAGCCGCGCTGCCTCAATCTGTCCGGGGTGACCACGGAGGGTATGAATCTCCGGATGAAGTGGCGCGGTGGAAGCTTTGGCGGCATCAATGGATAGGGCCGTGGATAGGAGTGAGCTTTGGGCAGCATGGTGGGCCCGAAATAGACCAACGAGGGCATAGGCGGTAGAAAACTGAGTGCCATTGACAAGGGCGAGGCCCTCTTTTGGGCCAAGTACCAGGGGGCTTAGACCAGCTTGAGCAAGGGCTTGATCGCCGGGGAGTTTGGTATCTTTCCAGGTGGCCTGGCCTTCTCCAATCATCACCGCGGCCATATGCGCTAGCGGTGCGAGATCTCCAGAAGCTCCGACAGATCCTTGAGAAGGAATAATCGGGATGACGTCCCGTTTGAGCATTTGCTCTAGCAGTTCTATAACACTAAGACGAACTCCGGAGGCCCCGCGGCCGAGTGATATCAACTTAAGGATCATCATTAGGCGAGTGATTGACGGAGGGGTGGGCTCACCTACGCCTGCGCAATGAGATAGAATGAGATTTCTCTGAAGCATTTCAGTATCTCGGTTAGCAATGCGAATAGAAGCCAATTTTCCAAAACCGGTATTCACCCCATAGATAGGGATATCACCCTGAGCAGCGGCTCGTATCCTTTCGGCCGCAGAAACAATCGCCGGCTGACAAGAATGGTGAAGGCGTACAGGTAGGCATTCTCTCCAGACCTGTTCCAGGACATGCAGGGGTACTTTCCCAGGGGTTAGGGTCAGCATATTATGCCTCCAAAAACACGCTGGTACAGCGGTGCATCTCCCATCCGATAGGTTAGCTCTGCTGGCGATTCTACATCCCAGATGGCAAAGTCGGCTTGATAGCCTGGAAGTAGCCGGCCCATTCTCGAAAGGCCGAGGGCTTTTGCAGCATTCACAGTAGTACCGCGAAGACATTCATCGGGGGTAAGCCCGAAGAGATGAGAGGCCAGATTCATAGCTAATAATATGGAAGTCATGGGTGATGAGCCGGGGTTACTGTCAGTAGCTACCGCCATGGGTACACCTGCCTGCCGGAGGGCGGTAATCGGAGGCTTTTTGGATTCGTTTAGACAATAGTACGCTCCGGGCAGTAGGACAGCGATTGTCCCTGCTTGGGCCATCTTTCGAATCGCTGTAGAGCTCGTGTACTCAAGGTGATCTGCTGACAGGGCGTGGAATTGAGCCGCTAGGCTTGCTCCCCCAAGGTCACAGAGTTGGTCAGCGTGGAGTTTGATCGGTAAACGGAGCTCGCGTGCAACTTCGAAGACTTGAGTGATTTGTGCCGGAGAGAAGGCAATACCTTCACAAAAACCATCCACGGCATCCACCAAACCCTCAGCCTCTGCTCGCCGGAGGGTAGGGATGCAGACCGAGGATATATAGTCCTCAGCACTCATGCCTTGGGGGATGGCGTGAGCCCCAAGAAAGGTCCGCTGAATATGAACCGGCTGTTCTTTGGCCAACCGGGTTGCAACCCTCAGTATTCTTAACTCAGTCGAAGTGTCCAGGCCATACCCGGACTTGATCTCAACAGCGGTGATACCTTCGCGAAGCAGGCGTTGAAGGCGGGCTTTTGCCCCTTGATAGAGAGCTTCTTCCGACGCTGCTCGTGTATCCTTTACCGTCGAGAAAAGGCCGCCCCCCTCTCGGGTTATCTCCTCGTAGCTCCTACCCTCTTGGCGAGATTCGAACTCTTTGGCCCGTGATCCTGCGTAGATCAGGTGGGTATGGCAATCGATGAGACCGGGGGTGACTAGCCGGCCCTCAAGGTCGACAACATTCTTAGGTTCTGGATACTTAGGAGCCTTGTCCTTATTCCCTACATACACAATGCGATCCCTCTCCACAGCAAGGAGCCCCATCGCGATTTCACCATAGCCACGCTCGGTGCTCATGGTAGCCAAATGAGCATTTATGAACATCTTCACCATGAATAAGCCTCTATGAAGAGATATTATGTTTAAACATAATACCATAATGGTCAATACTTCGATTGCTTCTGCGGTTCGATCGGTTCACACATCGTCGTGTGCATCCCTATGAGGAGCTACGGGCCAAGATGTTGCAGCGTCTTAACGATCGGACATGGCCGGTAGGGACCAACCTCCCCCATGAGGTACAACTGGCTGAAGAGTTTCAGGTGTCGCGAGGTACCGTGCGACGAGCCCTTGAGAGTTTGGTGGACGCTGGACTGGTCGAACGAAGGCGTAAGGCAGGTACTCGGGTGGTAGAGCGTCGCGCGTACGCATCAACCCTCACCATTCCTATCGTTCGGGATGAGATCGAACAAGCGGGCTATCGCTACGGATACAAGCTACTTTTTAGCCAGATGGGCGGAAGCGACCTGGACACCCAGGGCCTATTTGGTGAGGCACCACTCAGATGGGTCAAATGCCTACATCTTCGAGACGGGCGACCTTACCAATACGAAGATCGGCTCATTAATGTTGATACTATTCCCGAAGCTGCTGAGCAAAGTTTTGTCGAGCTAAGCCCTAATGAGTGGTTGGTGGCTCACGTCCCGTACTCGGCGGTACGAACTGTACTTCGGGCAGATCTGGCCGGCGGCGAAGATATCCGGTATCTTCAGCTAAGGGCCGGAGATGTTATCTTTGTCGTCGAGCGCTATACAGCGCTTGGGAAACAGCCGTTGACCTTTGTTCGTCTGCGACACCCCGGCCACACCTTTCAGATTGTGACTGAAGTAGATACTAGCTGCTGAGGATGGGATTCTCACCACACGCTTCAAATAATGACAGCCGAAGATACTAAGGGTGGAGAATGGCATAGTCGACCTTAATGCATGTGGGGAATGAGTCACTCAAGCACTCCAAAACACCTCCGATGGAGACTTTTTCTCTTGAAGCCACCAATGAGTTTTAGTGGTTGTCCGATACTGGAACTTTGGACCAGATAAAAGATGTTCCACGATTAACTAAGAACATTGATGTACGTACGAGACATATGTTCACGACCAACTAGGAACACTGAAGTTACCCACGGGCATACGAACGGGAACAGAAAAGATCCATCGGTTAACTACGAACATTGGAGGACCCCCAGGGCATACGAGCGGGAATGAGGAATCCCTGAGTTAACCAGGTTCACTGAAGCACCCTCGGGGCAAACTAATATGGGTATTAACGGTATATTCGTTTAGGTTTGCTAGGGCGTGTCTTTAACCTCCCGACCGCGTTCTGAATTGTTTCCTGCACTTGTAAGGGTCGGTGATTTCGCTTCCCTTTCGGGCACCTCGGTCCAGTCCGCTCCCTCTGGGAACGACCCCTCACACACGCGGGATGCGGCGTCATCTCCACCGCCAGAGTTTGAAGAAACGACCTAGTCATCGAATACAGCAGAAATCACTTGGGTTGAACCCAAGTTCCTGCTTCTACGCTGGGCTATGCCCCGCTGCGCGACCCCTTGTTGATTCTTATAGAATCAATTCAACTGGTCTTTGCTGTAGAAGAAAAACGATCGTCAACGAGATCAACATCCCACCACAACCTTCACATGAAACCGGTAGGAGTGAGAACTAAAGAGCATTTTTGGCCGCTCTTCGGGGACCGAAAATCACACATAAGTATGTCATACACCGTCTACCTGCTTGCGACCGGCATACTAATGAAGCAGATGGTTCAACTTTTGTGTCATATGTTTCAACACCAAAAACACATTGTCGTTTCTCGCTAAACGGGATCTAACAAACAACTCCCAACGAGCGAATTCTTACCATGAAAGAAGCCTTTTAGTTTAGGTCGAGCACGATCACGTGATATTCCTGCAGACTTATACCCCAAACCTGGATGCTACGTGTCGTTACCGCTATCAACTGGTTAACAATCCCCGCGCATAGCATCGTATCATATTGTTGGCGGAGGGTATATTCAGCTTATAAAATTTGCAGCCTAAGGCTATATCAGTTCCGGTTAGATCCGGAGGACAGAGAGGCTGAACGTGCTTCGAAGAACTGCCACAGGCCACGTCCTCACCGCGCATCCGGTTATTGCAGACTATCGCGTGGTGTTTTTCTCTTAGGACGTATCTTTAGCATTGGGCTCAATCTGTGATTTGGCCGAATATCCAGCGACCCTTGCCACTACCTCTTGTCCCGGTTCTCCACGTCAACAAGCTATACCTCGCTATCTTAGGAGCCCAATATCCAGTATAAAAGAACATAACAAACATTTTCGCACCGACCTCAAGGACACTCCCTAGTTTTGAACTGCGACGTGCCTCGTTGGGCCACAACCAAAGTCTGTCTTTCATGAACACTCTTATTGAGAGATCTATTTACCTATCATTACAGTCTCCTTTGGTCTCATTCAATCTCGCTTGCGTAGCCCACTTTCAGCGACATTGTTGATTGTTCTCTTGGTGAGAGTTGACATCCATTCCGATTTAGCCAACGAATAATAATTCGTGGCGGGAACTCATCAGGAGGTTTTGATGAAGAAAGCAACATACTGAGGGTATGAACCAATGAAATACGTAACCAGTCGAACACTTCCCTGAAAACCCTGCCCGAAGGATAAGTATTCGGGCAGGCCAACTAGCTCTTAGTCTAGTCAAGTTAGCTTCTTTCACCTTGAGTACATTGTCGTGATTCTCGGGATATGTCGGTGGTCATCAACTCAGCTCCCATTCGCTGTCTTCATGGCGCCCCATAGATAGTTCGTTTGGAGATGTTCATCTTATTGGTGTCATCCTTTCTCCCTTTCCAAGCTCAATTTTGCCTAATCTTCGGTCTCCTCTAATGGCCACGACTTCGTCGCTGATGCATCAAGCTCCTCGATGAGCGGTAGGTAAAGGATTTGAGTCATACTATGGATGAATGTTTTTTGCTGATGAATCTCGACTCAAGTCATAAATTTACAATATCTTCTACTAACAGGCGCTATATTTCTTCTAGATAGTTTTTATGAATCAGATGATTTATTTTATAAATTAGACAAAAAATTCTCAACCTACTACGATTGAGCTATGCCAAAAGTCGTCCTCAAAACATTAGCTTATCTACAGGCTCTTAAATCCGGCGATAGTGATGCAGTTGGTTCTTTTTATGCTGATGAAATTTTGTTTCTGTTCCCATCAACCTCAGAAATAACATCAAAGTCAGAACTCTTACGCTTCTATGAGAACGAATATAATGACTTCCTATTCACAAAATTTACGATAACTCCGCTATACATTTTTGCGCACAAAGACACGTCAGTCATGGAATTTACCACGGAAATGGGAGATTCATCGTTGCGCGGTGTCCAGATAACTGAGTGGAATGACAACCTCATTGTTGGTTTGCGAGTATATATCAATGGGATACACCCAGGAACCGGAGAAGTTTACTCCCAACAGTACTCATGATGAGGCCAGTGCGGTAGGGTGATGTCGGTTGACAGTTTAGACTAAATTTCATGAACATTGGTTCATATTTCGTCTAAACGAAAAGCTTTGAGCAATGGCATTATTTGCAGGTTAAATCCTCCAACGCCTTCAGACTCTCTTCCCACGAAAGACACTGCCTATTTCGAATCAGACTAAATACATATAGCCATTTCAGTCATCTGTTCATATCTACAATCGTATGATACGGAATTTTCTGTAGCCATGTATGGATTACTTCATAGACACATCACTTTCATAGCGACGTGGGTAGAGTCTACGCTACCCTCTTTGTTGACCTACCCGGTCAACCTCTACTATCGGAGGTCGCCTAGAGCGCGTCTTCAGCCCCCGGACCGCGTTCTGACTTGTTTCCTGCCTGTGTGAGGGGTCGGTGGCTTCGCCACCCTGCCCAGCCCCTCGGCCCAGTACATCCCGTACCTTCCCTCCGGGCCCGAAACCTCACAAACGCGAGAAACGGCATCCTCTCCGCATCCGGAGGGTAAAGACACGCCCTGGCTAACCATTCCGGGGAGTTTTTGGCTGCCGTCTTCATACAACCACTACTGTGATGCTACCGTCTTTCGACTAAGTTGTGTCGATCACAGTCATCGATGCCCGCACCGACTCTGGCACCATATATATTACCCCTCTATACCCTAACGCATAACCCCGCCACCGTGGGCTATTATATCGAGCAGGCCCCTACATGCTATCATATGGCAACCACTGAGCTAGCGAACTTCACACACGCGGGATGTGGCGTCATTTTCGCAGCCGGAGTTTGAAGACACGACCAAGTCTCATTCTCCAGAACGATCTTCCGTTTGCTTCGAATCTTTGAGGTCATACATTCTTACAAATATCTGGACCATCCGAACCAATGAGTACTTCAGATCGTACTCGCTAGGCGTCTATATATATCGAAGATTCGACTCCATGAAGAGACTTTCGTGGGGCGGAACTATCAAGACGCTGGCTTGGCACTCGTCGACAAGTTCTTTACTCCGATATTATTTACTCGTCCGGAGCTCTAGGACTTCGCGCTACACGCACCAGTCTTTCTGCCAGTTTCACCCCACCTAAAGCCGTGGCTAGAATACTTTGTCCGGGGAATAACGAATCACCAACGAGATATAGACCAGGCATGATAGCAGGTGGCACCATACTTTGATAGTTACTCCATCCACTCCGGCGAGGTACCCCGCCTACATATCCCATCGTCCGCCCGGTAAACCGGGCAAAAGTTCGAGGTGAGGCGGGGTAGATGCGCGTCATACGACCAGACCACTCAGGAGCCTGTTGTGCTATAGTTTGTTTCATTTTGGTCTGGACGCTTTGGATATAGACACCCTGCTCCCCTTTCGCTAAACTCAACAGTTCTTGCATTGGCACATGGGTGGACACTGTCATGGTTCGTTGTCCAGGAGGACTCATCTTATCCCGCTGACCACTGATGGAGCAAAACACGTGGTTTCCCTTGATAAATGGTTTATTCGTATCACCAACTAGTTCTATATGTTGAGCAGATAATGGATCCTGGGGTTGTTCGGATAATACCACATAGAGCATCGCAGCCCCCCAACCCGTCGCCACTTCGGCGGCCAGTCGTGCACAGGGGTCGTACGGCCTTAGGTGCTCCCCCAACATCTCTTGAACAGTTTGAGGCAGCAAATTAGCGACGACGATGGAGGCTTTATATTCACCGCTCCGGGTTTTAATACAGAACCCTCCGTCTCGCATTGGTTTCAGCTGCGAGACCCTATTGGCCAAATTTATTTGTCCTCCTTGACGAGCAATCGCAGACAGCATGCCTTGGGCCAATTGGCCGATTCCTCCGCGGACATGCCCTACGCCTCGATAAAAATAGTCCATGGAGGCTAAGGCAAACGGAGCTTCCGCTTCTTTTACTGAGCATTGCAGTGTGATCTGGCATAGCGCATCTAAGTAGATTCTCAGTGGTGCAAACTCATGCAGTCCAAATCGGTGAAGAACATGATCCATAGACCGGCCCGCAACCCGAATCAAGGACCAGTAACTGGGCAAATGCCTAAGATGATAGCTAAGCGGGCCTAAGGTCCACGGTGGGAGCAAAGAGGGAGTATCAAAGAGCGACCATAGTTTATCCGCAATCTGTTGCTGAAAACACCTGAAATCGTGAAGACGACTCACCGGTGCCTCAGGAAATTTGGTGAGTCTTTCCCAAAAATTGTCCCGGTTGGCAGTCAGAACTAAAGACAGTTCTGGAGTACGAAGAGTTACTATTGGATCAAGACGATCAATGACGACCGGCATTGAATATTTCTGGATCCACCGATCAAACAGTTGCCCTGAGCCAAAGCCAGCAAAGAGTGTCGCTCCAGCCTCAAATGTATATCCATCTTTATGAAACGTACTCGCGCAACCACCTGGATAATTCAGCTGCTCGAACACCCCCACGCGAACCCCTTGCTCAGTCAATGACAGTGCAGTACTTAGCCCGCCAAACCCAGCACCTACGACCACCACATCGAAGTCTATTTCTTTATTCGATTTCATCAAAAGAAGCTCGCCCATACTCAGACGTTATATGTATAGCCAATATCAACCTTCGTATGGCCCTATATCTCTCCTTGGTACAGATGGAGCCACGGGCGCGCCTTTACTGAAGAATTGGATAAGCAACACAACACCGGATTCGGCCACCAACAGGTCTCCAAATCGCACGGTCCGAGAAGCAACAACACACCGGGCTCGGCTACCAACAGGCATCCAAACCGCCGGATTGAGGGCGTAAGACCCGCCGGATTCGCCTACCGCAAGCGCTCCGGGTTGTCTCGCCTACGCCGAGTCTTTAACCTCCAGGCCGCGTTCTGACTTATTTCCTGCGTATGTGATAAGTCGTTGTCTTCGCCACCTTTTCGGGCCACTCGGCCCGGTACATCCCGTACCCTCCCTCCTAGGCCGACCACTCACACACGCGGGCTAGGCGTCATCTTCCCAGCCGGAGAGTAAAGACACGCCCTAGCAGCCGGTTGATCTAGCCCTGCACGCATCTATGGGCCGGTCTTTCTTTGAAAGGTCCTGACCACTAGAAGTATCTCCTCGGTCACGTACCGCCGGGTACGCTCGCCTCGTCGTCAGAGCGTTTCTCGAAAAGCCTGGCTCGACAGCTACACTCATGGCCCAATCACCCGGCTGCTAGTCAGCGGTCCCGGGACGGAGACAAGCTCAAGGCTCCGGATTAACTATCAGTGTCTAAAATGACCTAGAATGCTGCTTTGCAACGTCACCCACCAACAGTGAGACTCTATCTCACTTCAGCAAGGCGCCTTTAATCATGGTTGCCCCAGCTCTGAACCGAGCACAAGTCATCAATTGAGCGCTCTCAAGCGCCGCGACCCTGCTTCACCCCCAAAATGGCACACAAGTGGCATAGCCGGTATGCTATGGAGTTCAAAGCCCCAAACGTATAAAACACTTTCATGCGGATACGGACGCTAATAGTCTTATGTTTAGGCTGTACTGGAGATAAGCAGGGCGGGCTCCCTATCGATGAAGATTCACCGCCATCAAGCTTTATTGGCAGTCCGTGCATCCTGGATACTGACTGTAACTATCCTGAAGCTCGGTGTCTTAAAGATCAAGAGGGTTTTCCTGGAGGCACCTGCACCACTCCATGTGAGGAATTCTGCCCAGACGCAGAGGGCTTTCCGACAACATTCTGCGTTGACCGGGATAGCTTGCCTATTGACCGGGATAGCTTGCCTATGGTCGGTGAGGCGGCGGGAATGTGTGTTCAACGCTGTGATTTTGCAGTATATCCATTTGTGGGCTGCCGCAATGATTATGGTTGTGTGCTAGTGAATCGCAACCATGATCCAGATGCGGAAGTGTATGCATGTATACCGGGACAATCTATACTGACTCCGTGTATGCAGGAACTAGCTGACCGCGGGGTTCCGTTCAGCTCGACAGTGATTCTGGATGCCTCACCAGAGGAGGCTCCAGAGCTCACTTGCCACGTAGATGAACCCATTATTTTCCATTCCGGCTATCTCGGCATTGAGCTGGTTCTCTCCGAAGGCAATGAGACACGCTCGCTCCGGGGAGACTGCACAATGGGACATGCTTTGGCAAACACCCTTGAGGGACTCCAAATAGAGGGCGTAGTGACCTTCCGCCATTTGGGCGGCTATAGTTGTCGCCCAATCGCCGGCACCAAAATACTATCACGCCATGCGCGGGGGGATGCTATCGACATCTATGGATTCGACTTTGATGATGGGACACGGCTCACTTTGGTCGACAACTGGGAACATGACACAACCTCATTCAAAAGCGTCGAAGCACGGCAATTGTATGAGCTCGCCAATGGTTGGCACAAGGACCTTACCTGGACGGTCATTCTCAC
>JAHQVK010000074.1 GCA_019634385.1 Myxococcales bacterium
GCCCTCACCAATTGAAGTACTATCCACCTGGATCACCGGCACAATTTCCCGGATGGAAGAGGTGATAAACACCTCGTCCGCTTCCCGCAAGTTGGCTGCACTCAGCGGTATCTCAAGAACACGCCGACCCACGCGTCGACACACCTCCATGACCACATAACGGGTAATCCCCTCCAACAACCCAACATCTACTGGCGGTGTAAAAACCACTCCATCTATCACCGCAAATACGTTCGATGAAGCCCCTTCCGCGACTCGACCATGGGTATCCAAAAGAATGGCCTCGTGAGCACCCGCCGCGCGCGCTTCGCGGAGCGCAAGTACTGAGTTGAGATAGTTCCCAGTTTTGGCCTGAGGATCCACCGCCCGGATATGATTACGCACCACCTCTACCACCTGAACTTTTGCCCCGGTGGTGTACATCGCGGGCGGAATGTCGCGGAGCGGCATGGCCAAAACAAGCACCGTAGGCTGCAGTGTTTCCGCGGGATATAGATCAATTGGTCCCTCTCCTCGAGTAACCACCACCCGAATATACGAGTCATCATTGCCACTAGTCTGGTGGGCAAGCACCATTTCTGCGCGAATATGTTCCTTTGTTACCCCGAGAGGCATGCCAATGCGGAGAGCGGAGGCCTCCAAACGATCGAGGTGACGCTGACACTCAAAAGGTACACCATCGTACGTTCGTAGTACCTCATATACTGAATCCCCGTACAGAAAGCCGCGGTCAAAAACCGAAACACAGGCTTCCGCTTTTGTCCTTGATCTGCCGTTAAGTCGTATTCCTACGCCCACACTTCACTATGAGAAGTTCATCTAAGGAGAGCAACCCGCTGATCGAAACTTCTATATGCGTCTTTTTTGCGATACGAAGATTTTAAGACATGGTCGAACGTAAGAGAGAGCGTACCACCAAGCTCAAAATCGTACCTGGCAAGCTCCTTTTTGGAGGACTCGGACTCAGCCTCTTCTTTTTTTCAGCAGGCGAGACCCATTCCGCACCCGGCCTCTTGCTCCAGGCCCAATTCTCCGCGTTCACCCCCGTCTCCAAACGAACCCCAGCCCAGATCCACTTCGAGGTTACCCCAAGCTCAGTGGTCATTTATCTGGATGGCCGCAAGCTAGGGCCCGCTGATAAGGTTAGTACCGTGCGTAGTAGACCCGGTCGACGTACTATTCGCCTGGTTAGAGGAAAAGACGAAACAGAACTACAGATCAACGTACGGCGGAGTGAGACCCTAAATTTCCGGTACGATTTTGGCGATTGACCCCGGTCTTCGTTGCACCATCTTCGCTTGAGTGAAACCATCGGTGGTGATGACTCCTCGCTCAGCGCCCCTTTTACCGCTCCGAGATATCATCGTTTTTCCACACCAGGTTGTACCCCTATTCGTGGGCCGCGATCGATCGATCGCAGCGGTGGAAAGCGCAGACACTCAAGGGCGCGAACTAATTCTCTCGGCACAAAAGAGAGCAAAAACCAACGACCCCGTACCTGACGACATCTACCGGGTCGGCACCCTCGCCAACATCATTCAACCCCTTAGCCTACCAGATGGCACGGTGAAGGTCTTGGTCGAGGGAAGACAGCGGGTACGTATTGTACGATGGCTAAGCAATGATCCCCACTTCGTGGTGGAATACGTCCCGCTCAACGACGAACGTACGGATGTTGTTGATCTCGAAACGCGGATTAGCGCGATACAAACCACCTTCGAAAACTTCGTAAAGCTCAACAAACGGGTACCACCTGACACCCTAGCCATGGTGACTAATATCGCTGACCCCTCACGGCTCGCCGATTCGATTGTGACCTATCTTAACCTCAAGTTGAGTGACAAACAAGATCTCCTGGAAATCAATTCACCCTTTGTTCGTCTTGCCCGCCTCAAACAGCTCATCGAATCCGAAATAGAAATTCTCCAGGTTGAGAGAAAGATTCGTACTCGAGTCAAAAGGCAAATGGAGAGGACTCAAAAAGAATACTATCTCAACGAACAGATGCAAGCGATCCAGAAAGAACTCGGAGAACGTGATGAGTTCAAAAATGAACTGCAAGAGCTGGAGGATCGCATTGATGAGAAACTACTATCCACGGAGGCTGATGCCCGTTGTCGTCAGGAGCTAAAGAAACTGCGGATGATGTCTCCGATGTCTGCGGAAGCCACCGTTTTGCGTAACTATTTGGATTGGGTACTCGCTTTACCATGGGCTAGTTTCTCTGAGGATCAACTCTGTCTAAAGGATGCTGAGTTGGTGCTAGATGAGGACCACTACGGACTTGTTAAGGTCAAAGAACGGATTTTGGAACACCTCGCCGTCCAAGTCCTCGTCGATAAACCTAAAGGGCCCATACTCTGCCTGGTAGGTGCGCCAGGCGTAGGCAAAACTTCACTGGCGCGATCGGTAGCTCGATCCATGAGCAGACAATTTGTGCGTATGTCTCTCGGTGGAGTACGAGATGAAGCAGAAATCCGCGGGCACAGACGAACATACATTGGGGCTATGCCCGGCAAAATTTTGCAAAGCCTCAAGCGAGCCGGGACTTCCAATCCCGTTTTTCTTCTCGACGAAGTAGACAAAATGTCCGCCGACTTTCGAGGTGATCCATCATCGGCACTCCTCGAAGTCCTAGATCCTGAACAAAATTCAACGTTCGCTGATCACTACCTAGACCTCGATTATGATCTTTCCCATATCTTATTCCTAGCAACCGCTAATACGACCGCCAGCATTCCGGAGCCGCTCAAGGACCGAATGGAGATCATCCGCTTGGAGGGCTACACCGAACTTGAGAAACTCGCCATTGCCAAAAAATATCTGATCCCTAAGCAACGGGAAGCCACCGGTCTGAGTGCAAAAAATATTCAATTTACGGACGCCTCTATTCGATACTTGTGCCGTCGATACACCCGGGAGGCTGGCGTTCGGTCTCTCGACCGCCATATCGCTTCCCTATGTCGTAAAATCGCCAGGAGCGTTGTCACTCAGGGTGACGATCACATGGCCCGCATGACCGAAAAACGTATTGAGGCTCGGCTCGGCAAACCTAGATACCCTCATCTGCGTACAGAAGAACATGATGAAATCGGTTTAGCCACAGGACTCGCCTGGACGCCTGCCGGAGGAGAGCTGCTGCTAACGGAGGTCAGTGTCCTTCCGGGCAAAGGCAAACTGATACTTACCGGCAAACTTGGTGAGGTCATGCGCGAGTCCGCCCATGCCGCCATGTCCTATGTCCGCTCCCGTGCGGACCGACTGGGTATTGATCGCAGCTTTTACGCCAAAGTGGATATTCATGTGCACGTGCCTGATGGGGCCATGCCCAAGGATGGACCTTCTGCCGGCATTACCATCGCCACGGCGCTGACTTCCGCTCTCACCGGATTGCCCGTTCGAAGAGACATCGCCATGACTGGTGAAATTACCCTGAGGGGGCGCGTGCTCCCCGTGGGAGGACTCAAGGAAAAGTCCATCGCCGCCCACCGAGAAGCCATGCGTACGGTTCTCCTCCCCCAGGACAATATTGCCGACCTCGAGGACATTCCGGAATCGATCCAACAGGCGATCAAACTCATCCCGATTAGCCACGTTGACGAAGTGCTAAAACATGCACTGGTGCTGGAAGACCCCGACTCCTTTTTTTTGCGTCTCCAAGGTAGTTTGACCGAACCCTCAAGCTCAATAACCAGCCAACCGGGTATTTCGCATTAAGCCCTCCAAACCACCCCCTACTCGCCGAAAATAGGCGTTATGACCTTAAACATTGAAGACAGTATGCGGCTTATGTCCGAAGGACATACCGATGAAGCCATCGCTATAGCCTCCCGGTTTGAAAGTCATCCAACACACGGACCCGATGCTCTACATATTCTCGGGGTAGCTGCTGCCCAAAATGGTCAAACCGAACAAGCTCTGGACTTTATGTACCGTGCTGTAGCGGCAGATCCGAATAACATCGAACGACGCCTAAATTACGGCACCGTCGCCCTTGAAGTTGGCGCCACCGATACAGCGATCCGCGAACTTGAGCAGGTCATTCCGTTCCGAACCCAGGACCCGGAGGTCATAACCATCTGGGGCAATGCCCTCCAGCACGCAGGACGATTTGAAGAGGCGATCACCGCGCATGAGCAGGCCATAAATATGTTGCCTACTCATCCGGTCCTTTGGAGCAACTTAGCTTGTACCTATCTCGCCTGGGGCCGACTAGAGGCCGCCGCCGCCGGATACGAATACGCGCTCAAGCTGGATCCCAATGTTGCCGAATTACACTATCGATTAGGCGCAACTCGGGTTTTACAAGGAAGTCCGGCAGCTGCGTGTACAGCCTATCGAAAAACCCTCGACCTCGACCCGAACCACGCAAGAGCCCGTACCAGTCTGGGAGTTGTCTTACGTAGTCTTGGTAATCTTGATGAAGGCTTTCAAGAACAGGAGAGAGCTTATCAAACCGCACCCGAAGACATTGATGTCCGGTGGAACCTTGCCGTCAGTTCACTATTTCACGGGCGATGGACGTCAGGCTGGGCACTTTATGAAGCGCGACGAGAGCGCGAACCACAACTAGGTCGAGAGGGGTTTGGTATTCCCTGGACCGGTGACATAGATATGGACGCAACTCTCGTGGTCGAAAGAGAACAGGGCTACGGCGACATATTTATGTTCAGCCGATTCATCGAAAGGGCCGCCCAACGAGTAAAGAAACTTGTTTTTCGATGCCCCCCTCGGCTCTGCCCCTTGATGCAACAGGGACTTCGTACCCCAGAGAACGTCACCATCGAACCTTTTGAGCTGGTACCCCACGCCGGTTTGTATGCTCCCATAATGAGTCTCCCTCATCTGTTGGACTTAGGAGATACTCTGTTGTCCCAACCCTATTTACAGGCCCCATGGGACCGAGTGCAAATGTGGGGACATCGACTTGGTCCAAAAACCCGCGCGCTGCGTATTGGGCTCGCCTGGCAGGGAAACCCAGACTTTCCTAGAGATCAATTGCGTTCGATACCCCTTGCCGACCTTCATCCCATTCTATCCTTGGAAAATGTCGAAGTTGTAAACTTACAGCTTGTAGATGGACTCGAACAGCTGGCGGACTGCCCTGCCCATCTTTGCCCGCGTCAACTGGGCCCGGACGTGGATACAGACGGAGCTTTTCTGGATACGGCAGCAATCATTCACCATCTCGATCTAGTGGTCAGCGTAGACAGTGCAATCGCGCATCTGGCCGGGGCCATGGGTATTCCCACGCTACTATTACTCCATGAGGTACCGGACTGGAGGTGGGGCCAAGGATCTGAGATTTGGTACAAATCCTTGAAAAGTTTCCGCCAAAGGGAGCCTGGACAGTGGGCCTCAGCTGTGCAAGCCGCTACAACCCATATTCAAAACCTACTGACACCGTCCAGACCGAACCAACCGTGTGCTTCTACGCGGTTGTGATTAAGAGTCGATTAGTGCAACCTCTGCATCAGAGGCACCCCGAGTGGTTGTATTGTTCCGCCTTCGCGCCTTGTTCGCCATCATGAGCGGCCTGAGTTGTACTCTCGCTGCTGTAGTACGCGCCGAGCCAGTGCTGAATATCCGTCCGGCCCATCCATTGCCTTATGGGCAGGCTTACCTGCGCTCTCCATCAGGAGACGTAGAAATTCTTCGGGCTCTGCCCCTTTATCAGCATGAAACTCAGCATCCCGCGCCCGACCTCGACGCTCCACCTCTGGGGATTAGGGAAGGATGGCGGATCACCATCGCCAATCAACGCAACAAACCATTACGCGTTCGCAATCTTCGACTTCAGGTGAAGGAGTACTCTGCATTAACGGATCCCTATGTGACTCTGTGGCGGACGCGTCCACCACAAATTATCCAGGACACCCTCGTAGAACTCAAACCAGACCAGAGAATCATTCATCTCATGCCCTCAGACGATTTGATTGAGGTAGCTCCCAAGAACGCCAAGCTGAGAATTGTAAATATCGTCGGGGGCAAACCAGGCGTCTACCGGATGGTCGTGCAAGCTTCAATCGACGTCACCGACCAAGAACGGGAAACCGTAGAATCTAAGGTCTTCAGCTTACTCATTCCTAACCGTCAGGCTGAAGCTCTTGAGTCACGTCTCGGCGTTGCTCTCGTAAATGCCGGTCCTTTCGCGGCGAGCATTGCTGAACGACTACTTACGGTAACCAGTACTGTTTTTGTGCCCTTAGCCCAACAAACCAATCCTTTCGCTTGGCTGGTACAACCCCCCGCCCTCACTGGACTGACGAAGGTTATCAATTTACCTGATGCCGATTTTGCCCAAAGGGTCCGCAGCTGGACCAAACTGGCCAGTGTACGAGAGGGTGTCGCGCCTGACGAACTCCCGCAGTTCGCCCTAACCTCCCACGGCCCATCTCAAGCCTTAATTCGTTGGGAGGCTGGTGATCCCAAGTCGGCGCTGGATATCCTCACCCGATACCAAGCGAAAATGCCGGACGATCCGTCCACCTATCCATCACTGTTCCGCCTACTCGATGAAACGAACCAAAAGCAGGCCATGTACCGATACTGGCAGTGGCTACTCAGTAGTTCACTCCGGGGCTCAGGAGGTTTTTTTGAAGCCGGCCTCATCAGTGCGCGAACCCTACGCCAGCCCCGAGTAGAGACTCAGCTTCTACGCACAGCCATTTATGCCTATCCCGAGCTCGTCTCCCTCCTCTCTCTGCGTGTCGAAAAAAGCAAAAATGAGCCGAAAGAGCTGGCGGACATTCTGGAGCAAAGCTGCAGCCTCTATCCGTACGTAGCGGAAAAGGGTCAGTTTCGCGATGCCTTCATCTCGGGACTCACAATGCTAACCACCCGCCCAAGCGAGGCCACACCAACGATCCTCCGCAGAGTCCACGACAGTTGTCCCGAGGACATGCGAGGAGTTATCCGAGCGCGCGCTGAGCTTTGGCCCTTTGCGCCGGAGCTAACCCTAAATCCCCCGTTCGCGCTCGGCGTCATTAGGGCATGGTTACGCGCCGGTCATCTATCCAGAGCCATGCAGGCAGCGCAGCGCCTGCGATACGCCGATGATGGAGAGTCTTGTGAAATCCTTGAGATTTTGGGTGATCTCACGGTCCGGGCCAGTCGCCTCTTGGAAGATCCCGCGTATGCTGCTGCTGCCTACCAACGTGCGTTGGGTGATGGTCAGTGTGACCCCTCCCGAATTGTCGCCCTCAAAGCCAAACATGCTCTCGCCTTGGCACGCGCTGGCGAGGTTGAAGCCCTTGATCATCTAGAACTCACGCTCCGCCACGAACGTTTGGATCAGCAGATGGATGCCGGAGATGCTGTAGTTCAAATCATGCACGGATGGGTCAAACGCAACCCGAGTGCGGTCAGGGACGGCCTGTGGCATTTTTATGAACGAGGGGGAGCTGCAGAACAGATAGGCGTTGCAGGCTTTACCAACCAACAGCTGAGGACCATGAGAGATCAGCTTCAAGAGGGTCTAGACAGTATGGAAGGTGGTATCCCCGGTGACATTCCATTGCCCCCCGCTTTGGTAGAGTGGTTGCTCACTGCTTATGGGAGGGAACGCACCCTCCCTCGAATGCCTGACTCTCGCAGTCAGCAGCTCTACTTAGCCACCGCCGAACGATTTTTGAGCCGGGGACAAAATAACCAGTTAGCATTTATTATCCGCCAGCGCGGACGGGTATTTATTGGGGTCAAGCGACGCTGGAATCATTTTGTCCTCACGCCAAAAGAAGAGCCGTTGAGCTCATTCATTCGCAACAGCCCTCGCGATCAAAGGAACCTCCGGGCTCGGTACCTCAAACCCCTTCCCGTATCCTTGGTCGGCGCGGACCGAGCCGCACTTGAAGCCCTCATGAGTTACCAAGTCGGCAATATGAGTGAAGCCCGGGCCAAGGCGAAACGAGCCTTAGACATCGACGAACTGCACACCGATGCGTATTTTGTCCTTGCCCAAGTAGACGCGGTAGGCCGGGATTATGTCGGGTGCAAAAAACAGGCTGCTCAACTGCTGCAGCTCGACCCTAATCACCCTCAGGCACAATCCCTCATGATTTTTTGTGACACGATGAGTCGGGCCAAAGCTGCCCGCCTAGACTAGAGCGTGTCTTTACCCTCCGGCTGCGGAGATGACGTCTTATTCTGCGTTTGTGGAAGGGTCCGCCGCAGAGGGAGAACGTCAGGCTAATCTCGGACACCTCCTGGTTCGTTGCCGAGTTCAGCAATACGACCAAATGGGTCCCATTAAACCCTACTCGTCCGCCACCTCGCGGGCGCACACCTCAAATAACCCCTGAAGAGGACGCCATAGCTCTTCATCACACCACACCTTACAATACGGATGATTCGGGCCCATCGGGCATGCTTTCCGGCAAGAGATCCCTTCCGCGCTTGTTCGTTTTTCAACGTTTTGCAGACATCGCTTAAAACTAAACCGCTCGTGAACACATTCATGAAGTGGCCGACACGTCCCAGAAGATTCAGATACACTCGCATCCAGCTCGAATTGGAGAGCCTCACAAGCATCAGCGGCGGTTCGCTCTCCTCTCGGCGGACTAGACAGCGGGCGTGGACACCGAAGCAACCGCCCCTCCCGGGAGATTATCGATGTTGCTAAGCTCCCATAGCCGGCCGCTAGGGCTACATCGTAGGGAGTCTGTCCAAGACGATTTCGAGCACCCAGATCCGCTCCGGACATTAGCAGGATACGCACCGACACTCGATCCCCCTGCTTAGCCACGCAGTGCAAAGCCGTTTCTCCGGTATCAGCAGTTAGCCAATCGATCACCCCAATCCCGCCCTCTTGAAGGATCAATGGAATCAACGAGCGGGTTTTTGGTGAACCACAAGCCGCATAGTGTAGCACCGTCCACTTCCGATCATCCAGCGCAACCACGGACGCATGATGCTCAACGAGCGATATAGCAGTGGCCACGTTGTCCTCCTCGAGTGCCCACATCAGTGCCGTTTTACCTTGCTGGCGCTGATCCACATCCTGACCAGACTCGAGGAGCAATGCGGTCGCTACCGGATCATCTTGCCGAACCGCCTGAATTAGAGGAGCTGGGGCGCAGGCACACCATAGACCAAAAGTGGCGACGAACACCCATTTAGTCGCACTCATACCTAACGCAAAGGCCTATCCGAACCGGTGTGGGATAGTCATCACCGTCATGGAAAAATCTTTTCCGTTTCTCGTCACCCATGCTATGCAGCCCGTCCTGAAGGCGGGTAGCTCAGTTGGTAGAGCAGCGGCCTTACAAGCCGCGGGTCGCAGGTTCGAGCCCTGTCCCGCCTAACTCATAGGCCTCAAACAGGGAATGCGGTACCGGGCGTCAGGGGCTTGTCTTTACACTCCGGCGGCGGATATGACGCCGGAGCCCGAGTGCGTGAGGGGTCGGCCCCGGAGGGAGGGTACGGGATGTACTAGGCTGAAGGCCCGAAAGGGCGGCGAAGCCACCGAACCCTCACACACGCGGGAAACCAGTCAGAACGCGGTCCGGAGGGTGCAGACACGGCCTAAGAACCGCAATACCAGAATGTTTAGAGCGCCATCACCTGGAATCCTGCAGGTGGGTTCAAGCAAGATAATAGCGGAACAAGAAACAAGTACACTTTTGGCACTGAACGGTACTCAACCAGACTGCCGAACAAGCTATAACGCACCTCGTCCGGTCTTTTCGCCTGAAACATCCGAACCGGATTCGGCTATCCATTCGATTGTTTCACGAAAAAAACCTTCGTGAATCGAGTAGCTGACTTTTCAACTCTATCTTTGATACAGCATCTAAACTACGAAATTGGCTAGTCAAAATACCAGGACGGCTTTAACTCGACGTAATGTCATGACTATGTCAAAACTTCGTAGGAGCAACAACCACCGATACATTATCCCTTACCACGGATACGTATCCAATCAACCGATATTTGTGGTAGATATACATACCTCCAAGATGAATATGAACGAGTGCTGCGTGTAGTTCAACGGTACAACATCAAGACTTTGGCTGGTTTGCATAGACAAACCACGTCCCTAGCGATAGTTTCCTATTAAGTTCTGTAAAACCACCTAACAGCCTGTTGATCTATCTGTATGCTTAGAAAATTTTCTAGCTAGAAGACCTAAGATCATCCTTCGCTAAGACGTATCTACGAACTCGGAGAAAACTATCTCTAAGGCCTAACAGCCGGTTGATTTAGCCCTGTGTGTAGCTATCGAGCCAGGCTTTTCGTGAAACGTTCTGGCAACGAGGCGAGCGTACCTGGCGGTACGCGACCAAGGAGAGACTTCTTGTTGTCAGGACCTTTCACGGAAAGACCGGCCGATAGATGCGTGCAGGGCTAGATCAACAGGCTGCTAAGAACTGGATCATATGGAAACCCAAGAGAGTTTATTGATCGGCAATTCGGTTAGTCATGTCCTCATAGTTGACATAGAACTATTGTAAACGCTCCCAGGCCGAGGTAAACGAGCGTTCAGGGAGCTTTCAGCCAGCTCACATATTTGGTGTGGATTACGTATACATATCCAAGCACTTTCATCTATACAGCGAAGACCACTTGAAGTGATTCTGTAAGAATCAACAAGGGGGCGCGCAGCGGGGGCATAGCCACGCGTAGAAGCAGGAACTTGGGTTCAACCCAAGGAATTTCTGCTACATAAGGAAAGGTCAGGGTACCCATATCAGCTTGTACTTCTTTAGCCCGTAATAAAGTAGGAGCTATTCCTGCTCACTTCGGCCTCGCCGTTCGAGCAAGGCACGGACCGCAGCATCACCGTCTGGAAAATGCTCACACTGATCAGCAAATGATAACTCGCTCCGATCCATACCACTGAGACGATATTCCTGGGCATGTTGACCAGCAGCCACAAATGCCCGCCGGTCACGGAACCAAAAAATTCGACCCTCTCTCCCCTCTGGTTCTGTGACCGCTACACCATAACCTTTCTCTGTCATCTTGCCGAAGGCTTGAAGATAGATACTCAGTTCATCAACAACAACCGACATGTTCACGCTCCTGATCGCGCAAAGGCGCGACTCACCGCGAGTAGTGCTGCGCTTTTTCATACATATAACCCACAACCAACGGCATGTTCAACAACCACCGGCTGTGGAAACCATCATTGTGACGCTCCCATTCGCCACTATTGAGACAGTAGTGACTCTTTCGCAAATCCTCAAGACACGATTTTAATAGTTTTCGCCTCTATTTCGGAATACTCAACCAAATTTGGCCTCGAGTGGTCATGGAAATTCTCGAAAGAGTAAGAAAAGTAGTTCTACGCCCCCTGTAGAGCTCACAATCCACGTGACTGGTATGTTAAACAGCTGCAGATGCGTGCAGTTCATTTTACCCAAAAGACAAAAGTCAACCCATCCCACATATCTCATCTATAAGTCAAAAGTAGGCTCTCCACACGTTACTTTACTGGTGACGGTACTACAGCAGAAATCACTTGGATTAAACCCAAGTTGCTGCTTCTAGGCCGGACTATGCCCCGCTGCGCGAACCCCTTGGTGATTTTTATAGTATCACCAAGGGGTCTTTGCTGTATGTAGTGTCACCATCGGGACTCAGCTGAGACTGGCTCGATCGTAGCTCGCCCGTTTTCTACCGCGGGCTTATTAGGGTGTATCTTTAACCTCCGGAGCGCGTTCTGACTTGTTTCCCGCGTTTGTGAGAAGTCGTTGGTTTCGCTGCCCTTTCGGGCCCCTCTGCCGGGTACATCCAGTACCCTCTGGGACCGCCCCCTCACAAACGCGGGATACGGCAGTATCTCCGCAGCCAGAGTTGAAAGGCACGCTCTAGTTCGCAACACCTGGAACGGCAAAAAACGAAGCTACGATCAAGCCATCTGCAGGTTAAAGTACTATCTGAGGCCTTCGCATGGTAGAACTAGCGCAATCTCAAGTGGTTAGCTCGGCGACCGCGAGCGTGTCTCTGAAATAGGCTTAGAACTATTGCTAAAAACCTGTTTTGAATGAATGTTCGGACTCGGAGGAGAAGCTAGCCATAGCTCGCTGACAGAGGCCACCGATTAGAGGGAGCCGTATTGCGACCTCCCACACCACGCTTGCGAGCGTACGCTTAAAGACCTCGCCTAGGCTACATCCGCAGACTGCCACGGAATGTCGTACAACTATTCACTGAGGCTCCTCCGGCATACAGATGCTCTAGCAGCCGGTTGATTTCGCCCTGTGTGTGGCTATCGAGCCCGGCTTTTCGTGAAAGGCTCTGACGACGAGGCGAGCGTACCCTGGCGGTACGCGACCGAGGAGAAACTTTTCGTGGTCAGGACCTTTCACGGAAAGACCGGCCGATAGATGCGTGCAGGGCTAGATCAACAGGCTGCTAGGGCGTGTCTTTAATCTCCGAACCGGGTCCTGACTTGTTTCCCACATGTGTGAGGAGTTGGTGGCTTCGCCATCCTTTCGGGCCCCTCGGTCCGGTACCCTCCCTCCGGGGCCACCCCCTCACACACGCAGGATACGGCGTCATCTCCACAGCCGGAGTGTGAAGACACGCTCTATCACCTTCTCTCACACGGAAACATCTTGTCGGTGTACAGAATCATCATAGAATACCGGCATGGAGTTGGAACAGCCGGTGCTACTGTTTGATGGGGTCTGTAATCTGTGTGAGGAGAGTGTGTTGTTTGTACTCAAACATGAGCAGAAATCGGTCCTCCGTTTTGCCTCACAGCAATCACCGATAGGCCAACAACTGCTGAAAGAGCTCGGTCTTTCAACCCAAGTTGAGAATTTGGTGCTCATCGAAAACAGCCGAGCTCATACCGCATCGGAAGCTGCTCTCAGAACCGCGGCATACCTGCGTCGGCCCTGGTCTTGGGCCACCTTATTGCTTTGGATCCCCGCTGGTTTGCGAGACTTTGTGTACGGGTGGATCGCTCGAAACCGATATCGATGGTTCGGTCAAAAGAACAGCTGTTGGCTACCTACTCCCGAGCTACAATCTCGGTTTCTCGACCATCCAAACCCCCAGAAATAGGCTGCTTTGACCCCTTCTCAGTTAGCCAGCTAAAGATACGCCCTAGCGCTAGGTTGTATACTCAGCGTTAATTTCTACGTACCCGTATGACAGATCACAGGTCCAGTAGTTTGCGACGGAGGTTCCAAGCCCGAGATCTACGTCAAGAGTGAGTTCATTTGAGGACTCAAGCCGGGCTCGTACCATTGCGTTATCAAACCCAACTGGCGTGCCACCCGACAACAGCGGAACATCAAAAGGCGACTCGGAAGACGCTATGCGTAGGTTGATGCTGGTGGTCTCCAAGCAGACCTCCGCCCCACTACGCCCTATTGCCATGACGAATCGTCCCCAATTGGGATCGTTGCCAAAAATAGCGGTTTTTACGAGTGGCGAGACCGCTAAGACCCGTGCCACCCGTGTCGCGTCAGTTTTTGAACGTCCTCCACGTACTCGAACTTCCACCAATTTTGTGGCCCCTTCGCCATCTCGTACGATCATCTTCGCAAGATCGAGGCAAAGCTCAGTCAGACCATCATTAAAAGCTTCCTGGTCCGCTTCTGACAGCGGAGGATTATCAGGCCCTGGACTTCGAGCAAGCACCGCCACTGTATCATTCGTACTGGTATCCCCATCCACGGAAATACAGTTGAACGATGCGTCCACCGCCGCTTTGAGAGCGGTCTGGAGCTGAACAACTTCGATCGCGGCGTCAGTAACAACCACCCCTAGCATAGTGGCCATGTCTGGATGAATCATGCCGCTACCCTTCGACATTCCACCGATAGTGATCGTTTTTCCGGAAGGGAGAGCAACCGTTTTCAGTGACGTCTTCGGATAGGTATCAGTAGTCATAATCGCCTGCGCTGCCCGTGCTCCCCCCTGCATATCATCAGGCAGCGCAACCACAATCTCCTCCAACCCTCGATGAATAACCGGCATCGGCAACCGCTGACCAATAATGCCGGTGCTCATAACCAGCACTGAATCCACGGGCAAGGAAGCTTTCTGCTCAAACCACCGAGCCATCTGTTCCGCATCTCGGTCACCTTCCGGACCTGTACATGCGTTGGCATTGCCTGAATTGATCACCAATGCCCGTAGTCCTTGGCCGCCAGTGCGAAGGAGCACGGCCCGATCATACACCACGGGGGCCGCCGGAAACCCATTCTGAGTAAACACGGCCGCTGCGGTGCATGGGTGCTCAGACAAGACAGCAGAAAGATCCAAACGACCGGTAGCTTTGATGCCGCAGGCCACTGCAGCCGCTCGATAACCGGGCACGTGAAGAAGCGCGTTATGGTCCATAGCCTATCACTGCGCCGCGTATCACCTACCTAAGGTCTACGACCAGCTCAATAGCCCAAAATAGCTGTATTCTCCCACCGGCATCCTTCCCCAAGCGATGGAGTGACACCGCCTGGACCCACGCCTACCTTGATTTGGTTCCAGCGCAGCTCTGTTGGCCCTGGCACCAGAACTGACCCAATTCGCCGGCTACTGAATGAGCCCGCTCTTGTCTGCATGCCTCTTGGAAAGCTACGTACCTCATCCGTCGATCCCTTTCAAAGTTGCGGTATAGGCTGTGGCAGTGTTCTTCCCGATTGGTGATAGCCCAAATCCGGTAAACTTTAGGCCATGGGTCACCTACGCGCTCATCACAGCTAACATTGCTATTTACCTCATCATTTCTCTACCGATGTCCCTGACCCCTGCTGATCCATTAGATCCTCAAGCATTCGCTTATTTGCGACAGCTGAAAGATCTCCTTCCAGACGGGGTTTCCCCAGAGCAGGTATTAGCGAGTCTCACCAACTACGATCTGTTTGTTTTCGCGTACGGCTTCAAACCCGGCGCCCCCGAGTTGGTCGACCTGCTGGCGTCTATGTTTCTCCATGGCAGCTTCATGCATCTAGCTAGCAACATGCTCTTTCTATGGATATACGGCGACAACGTAGAGCACCGCATCGGGCGAGCCAACTATCTCGGCGTTTATCTCGGTACGGGGGTCGTTGCGACCCTCACATTCGCCATGTTTGCATCCACGTCACTAACCCCCCTGGTGGGTGCCTCCGGCGCCATTTCTGGCGTGCTTGGCATGTATTTTCTGTTTTTCCCAAGAAATGATGTTCAGGTTTTCATATTCCCGCTCTTCTTTATTATGGCGTCGTCCTGGGTGCGAGCACGATGGGTACTAGGTTTTTATGTTGTCATTGATAACATTTTACCCTTCGTAATTGGTTCGTCATCTAACGTGGCTTACGGCGCCCATTTGGGGGGATTTTTTGCCGGTCTGGGTATCGCTTGGGTAATAGAGTCTGGGGACCGGGGTCGTTCGGCCTTGCCTTCTGCCCCATCGGGGTCCCGCTCTGAAGAGGTGATAGAACTCGATCTCGCGGGCATCGAAGCCGCATTGGTACGAGGTGATATCTCTGCCGCTGTTCAGTATGCCCGCCATTTTGATGCACCTCGCCTGGCCCAACTATCGGCGGAAAACACTTACAACCTCACCCAAGGCCTCGCTGCCTCCGGATACGATGGCCTAGCCGGACGCACATTGAAGCGAGCCCTCCGACGATCGGTCCAAAACGATAGGTCCCAAGCCGTTCTCCACCTTGCTCTCGGTGAGCTCCGACTGGCCCAGCAACAACCCGCCGCTGCCTACCAGCACCTTTTGACGGTGTTGGACCTCGCC
>JAHQVK010000075.1 GCA_019634385.1 Myxococcales bacterium
ATCCTAGCTTTACGAACGAACTTAGACCCCGTCGTTCAAAGAAGAACTCGCCGGTCCTAGCAGGCCCTCGGAAAAGTGGGTTGGGTGATCCGCGAAGTATCTTTTTTGTGCAACGCTCCGGATGAAGAGGGCGAATACCGGGCGTATGCAACCGATGAAAGGCAAAGCCGGTCCAGACCTTCCACGGAAAAAGGACGCGCGAAGCGCCTAACTCACTTTTCCGATGGCCTGCTAGATTCCAAAGAGGTAGACAAGTCAGAGCACCGAGCAATGAACTCAGCGTGTTCACCCCGAAAACAACACTTTTGGAGAAATAACCGGCGACATTCACCGCTGGTTCAAGTTGTTCGATGCTCTAAGAGCTAGCCTCGCGCTAGTTTCGTTGTTTGCACATGAGCTTGTCTGCCTTCTCTTCACATTGATAGAAGGTGCTGCCAGTATAAACGCCAAAATAGCTATCCACTTTGGTCAACATATACGTACCATCATCTTGTCGTTCGATACTTGTAAAAGCAGAGGCACATCCAGAAAGAAGAGCCCCAAGGGTTACCAATAGCATAAGTCGTGACATAAAACGTGATTCCTTGTGCAAAGCGAGCTAGTTGGTTGTGACTTCAACCGGCTTACACTGAGATTTCTGACCAGAGTTACATTTCCAAACTTTACTAGAAAGAATGATGAAACCTTTTGAACCAGCAACCAGCGACCGACCGGTAGAGCTTGAAGGCTCTGAGTCGTAGAACGCGGTCACACAGCCACTTCCAACCATGGCGACAACCATCGTTACGAGCGTCAATCTACGCATGGCGGCCACCTACCCATCGACCGAATGCCTAGTCAACCACGATGCGAGCTAAGGTCCATTGATGCCCTAAAATCTTGAGACTAAAAGCGACCACCTACCACTATACTTGTCACCCCCTGAAGAGTCGCAGGAGGAACCACCGTCAACCACAGTGAGTCCGGAACTCCGATCTGTCCATATGTCTGCTCCCACCGTCTTCTTTTAGAACCGCTAACAGCTTTCAAGACAATGCCGGTTACAGTGAGTCCTAAACCACTGACCGTGGCGGCTAAACCAAGCACCACGACTGAGGCAAGCAACGCCGACTCACCGTCCGAATCATCATCGAAATCATCATCGAAGCCCACGGAGTCGGAGGCGGCATTCGCGAGCCCGTAACCACCGCCTACCATAGCCGCCAACCCTACAGCGGTAAGCGTAATCCCACTAGTCAGAAAACCACCTCCACGCGATCGGGGTTTAGGAGGTATATCTTGGATATTGCTGTCCCGGCGAGCTTCATCAGCGTTGGCTGACTCAATATTAGGCGACGGTCCCTGTCTTCCCCTGAAATTTGGTTTTGCAGGACGTCCACTCTTCGACAAGACCTCAACATTTTGTATCATACTACTGCTAACAAAAATTTTTGCCCCTTCAAGGTCCACCCGATAACCTTCAGGATCAAGCTCAAGCACAACCCCCTCAAGCTCATTGCCATTTTGAAGGGTCACTCGGATTCGATCACCAGGGTCTGGCGTCTCAGCGAAAGCCTGTGCGACGCCGCCCAGTATCAGCATGCACATCGCCCCTACTGACACCCAGCGTGGGAGCCATGTACTCCACGTACAGTCCACTAACATGACAAGCCGGCCTTACCACTACCAATGGTGGTTGTGGTACCCAAAACCATCCCGCTTGGAACAAAAATGGTGGAGTCAGTTTGGCACGAATGACCTCAAAACATCCAACAAACGCCCGCAATACCGACATAATTGCACATTCGAAACATCTATCCTAAATAGGTTGCTAGGATCTGTCTTCAAAGCCGGCATAACTATTGCGAAGCGGCTGGCCGGACTAAACTTTCGGACTCGGAGAGAAAACTATCCATAACTGGCTGACGGAGAGACCGAGGCGAAGGACGAGCACCGTCACCGAATCTGGTACTTCACAATAGTTCTGCTGGCTTTGAAGGTATGCCTTCTCTCAAAACCGGCCCGAGTTTATGACTAGGGCGTGCCTTACAGCAGAAATCCCTTGGGCTGAACCCAAGTTCCTGCTTCTACGCCAAGCTATGCCCCGCTGCGCAACCACTTGGTGATTCTTACAGAATCAATTCAAGGGGTCTTTGCTGTAACACTCCGACTGCGAAGATGACCCCGTATCCCGCGTTGTGAGGGGACCGGATGTACCGGGCCGAGGGGCCCGAAAGGGGGTCAAAGCCACCGAACCCGCACAAACGCAGGAAACAAGTCCGAACGTGGTCCGGAGGGTAAAAACATGCCCTAAGCACTCCTTTCAACTGAATCTTCGGACTCAGATGGAGGCTGGGTCACCGGCGGACGAAGAGGCCTCGCGTTAAAAGGGATGAGCCTAAGATCACCAAATCTTGAGTCATAGAGGACAAGTCATACCGGCGCCCAGCTCACTGCTCATCCATTGCCGCCCAATCAGTGACACCGCTCAACTACAGAGCTGCTAAACATCGGGGTCAACGCCCATCAGCCCATTCTTTTGGTTCGGCTACGTAGTAACCCTCTTGACGTTGATCGCACCGTTTCTACTCAGTGGCTGGAATAAGTTCGACTCAAATAGCCTTTACATCAGGCACATAGTGTCGGCCTTTCGGCTGCCGGAGAAAAGAATGAAGTTACTAGGACTCAGCCAGAGTTTGCTTCTGGGTATCGCACTGTTTAGCGCATCTTCCGCGCGTTGCTCGTCACTCAATCCAGAAGAGGGCTCTTCCTCTATCACTGAAAGCACGGCCCCGCGCTCATTTGAGACCGAATCCTTGTCGATAGCTGATGTTTCAGAGCAAGCGATACCAAGCGTCGTCAATATTTCTACTCGGAAAAAAGTATCTGCACAACGCCGTCAACATCATCCGTTTTTCTCTGATCCTTTTTTTCGTCGCTTCTTTGACAACCCGCAACGGCGACAAAGTCCTCCTCGTAGACGAATGGAGCAAAGTCTTGGCTCCGGTGTAATCGTTAAAAGCGATGGAACCATTCTAACAAATAACCACGTTATTGAAGACGCTGACGAAGTCATCATCACAGTTCATGACCAAGGGGAATACAAAGCGAAAGTCGTGGGGTCCGACCCACCGAGTGATCTCGCCGTCCTCAAACTGATAGACCCACCTAAAAACCTAAAGCCACTATCTTTTGGCAGCTCCGAGACCCTCCGACTGGGAGAAGTTGTGGTCGCTATCGGTAACCCCTTCGGCGTAGGCCAAACCGTGACGATGGGCATCGTCTCCGCCAAGGGACGGGCAAATGTAGGTATTGTTGACTACGAGGACTTCATTCAAACCGATGCGGCCATCAATCCCGGTAACTCCGGCGGAGCTCTGCTTAACATGAAGGGAGAGTTGGTTGGTATCAACACCGCAATCTTAAGCCGCAGCGGAGGATATCAGGGCATCGGCTTCGCTATTCCGTCGGATATGGTCAAATCCATCATGCACAGCCTCATCAACAAGGGTAAGGTTGTCCGAGGCTACCTCGGGGTATCTATTCAGGACCTTACTTCCGATATTGCAGAGGCGATGGATGCGAAGCCAAAAGAAGGAGTGTTGGTCTCTGAAGTCTTGGACGAATCCCCCGCCGCTAAAGCAGGTATCAAGGCCGGCGACATTATCGTCGCTATCGATGGTCGCGAGGTTACAAGTTCGGCCAAGCTTCGATATATTGTCGCTTCGGCTGGGGCAGGAGCCACGGTCAAGCTGAATCTCTACCGAGAGCATAAGAAAAAGAACCTCAGCGTTGTCCTCGCCGAAAAAGACGCTCTCGGTTCTTTGTCGGCCACTTTGGGTGCCAATGAAGGTCCTCTGGGGGGCATAAAGGTGGAGACACTGAAGGACGCGGTCAGAAGTCGTTTCCAAATTTCTCCCCGAATTGTTCAAGGGGTTGTTGTTACGGAAGTCTCTAATGACTCACCCGCCGCCCAAGCGGGCCTAAGACCAGGAGACGTGATAGACAACGTCAATCGTAGAGCCATAAAAAATCCATCAGACTTCCGCAAAGCCTACAATGAAGCGGATGATACTGTGCTCCTTCGCGTTCACCGAGGCGGCGGCTCAGTCTTCATTGTCCTCAGAAAATAGGCTCAGACATCTCCACCTCAACCCGCCAGCCCATCGAGTACATCTCAAGATCCCACGGTTTCTTGCCTAACCCTTTACACAGAAAGCCCTTGGGTTGAACCCAAGTTCCTGCTTCTACGCCGGGCTATGCCCCGCTGCGCGAGATAGCCTAAAGGCGTTTGGCGTATCACCAAACCCACCCTACTCTCCTTATTGTTGCCCCAGGAACTCCACCAAAAAGTCGTTGCAAGGCTGCTTTTGCAACTCTTCCAGCGTTCCCATTTGGACCACCTTTCCGCGACTAAGCACAATCACAGAATCCGCAAGGGATACAACATCACGTACATCATGAGTTGTGAATACTGTCGGGATATCCAGCTGGCTGAGATAATTTTGTAGAAGTAATCTTACAACCCGACGAGAAGTCATATCTAATGCTACCAAGGGCTCATCGAGCAATAGCAAACGCGGCTCAGTGACCAAAGCCTGAGCCAAAGCCACCTGCTGCCGTTCGCCACCAGACAATTGCTGAACCGGTCGATAGGCTATTTGTTGGCACCCAAACCGACCAAGCATCCGGAGAGCTATCTCCTTTTTGCAAGCTCGTGAACCACGTCGACCGCCCGTTGATAACCCAAACGCAACATTGTTGATCACATTCATGTGAGGAAAAAGGGTGTAGTCCTGAGGCACGTATCCCACCTGGCGGTCTTCCACCGGGACCTCAATCCTCAGCTTGGTATCACTAAGAACTCGATCTCCAACCAGAATGTGCCCTTTATCCGGATAAACCGAGCCCACAATGGTCTTGAGAAGAGTCGTCTTTCCACTCCCATTAGGACCAATGACCGCGAGCCGTCCTTTCATGGAAATGCTCAAGTCAACATCCAGCATAAAGTCGCCCAAAGAGACTTGCACCTGAACGATCAAGCTTGTATCTACCATTGGCTAATAACTAATATAACCACCAGGCCCACCAGCACGAGTATAAGCGAAAAGACAAGAGCCAACTCAATATCTGATTCGAGGGCATAGAAGATAGCTAAAGGCAAAGTTTGAGTGTGCCCCACTCGATTGCCAGCAAAAACTAGGGTTGCTCCAAACTCCCCCAAAGCACGCGCCCATGCCAGCAATACGCCGGAGATCAATCCAGGTATAGCCATAGGCACCCCTACTCGCAGAAAAACCTCTATCGGCGAAGCGCCTAGACTCCGCGCGACAACCCACACATCCGGCGATATTTTTTTGAACGCTTGAATGGAAGCTTGAACATAAAATGGTGCGGCAACCGTCATCTGCGCGATAACCACTGCAGCTACGGTAAATGACACGTTTAGGCCCTGCGCAGACAGCAGGGTCCCGAACCAACCTTTCCGGCCAAAAGCCTGAAGGAGTGCGACCCCAACAACCGCTGGCGGCATGATGATCGGCAGATGAACAACTACCGTTGTCAACCTCCCTATGCGTGAGGTTTGGTGAGCCATCCACCACGCAAGTGGTGTGCCTAGGAGGACAACAAACCCAATACTTAGTATCGTTGTGCGCAGACTGAGAGAGATTGCCGGCCAAAATAGTGGGTGATATACACCAGCCAGAAATTTTTGGACCGAAATAGCACCAACCAATGAAGTCACTGGTAAAGCCAATAACCCCAACAGTGCAGCCCCAAATATATATCCCACGAAACGAATGGCTTGAGTTCCCATAGTACAATCGCCTTAGGGCGTGTCTTTAACACCGGACTTGCCCATCACTCACCCCTGAGTGGGCCAAATATCCGTTGATGTGCGGTCCACAACGCTGAAGACATCCCCTAGGGCGTGTCTTTGCCCTCCGGGGCCGACCCCTCACAAACGCGGGCTACGGCGTCATCTCCGCAGCCGGAGTGTAAAGACACGCTCTAATGTCATAACATCAGTTTTCGTGAATATCTCCACTATTGCCATTGGCATTAGGTGTGCTGAAACCAACTCGCTCAAGACACGCTAGACCCGCTTCAGAGACCGCGAACCGGACCCAATGTGTTGCCCAGATTGGCTGCTCAGCTTGAGTATGAACGCCTAGCACATAAAGGGCCCTAACGTTGAGTTCCGGCGGAATCGGAATGGCACGAACGCGTGAAGAAGCTAGCGCATCGGTTCGATATACAATCGCCGCATCAGCCTCACCCATTTCCACCTTCGCGCGCACCATTCGCACATTGACCTCCTCTGACACGATATGACGCTCAACCCTAGTCATGAACTCAGCACCAAACAGTCGGCGAGTCCGCCTCCACATGCTGCGGGTATATTCACCTACGGGTGTGCTGGCGGAACCAATCACCACCCGCTTCGCTCGCGCTAAGTCCGAAAATTGCCAAATCTGACTTGGATTTTCCCGTGGAACAACCAGTGCCAAGTCACTTGCTGCAAACGCGACCGTGCTAGTGATGAGCCCCTCTCCAACCAATCCTTCGATGTGGCTCAAATTGGCCGACGCGAAAACATCAGCCGGTGCGCCTTGCTCAAGCTGAAGACGTAGCACTTGGCTACCAGCGAAAACCAAACTCACGCGTACCTCAGGATACACGGTTTGAAACTCTCGCCTCAGTGCCTCGAACCCTTCACGAAGTGAAGATGCCGCCAACACCACAAGCTCTGGGGAGGAGCTTGATGTCGGTCGGCACCCCCAAACAAGTCCCCAGCCAAGGAGCAGGAACAATCGGAGCCCCATCCATCTCATCTAGCAGCCAACGATCGGTCTCTATGTCGGAACAACCAAAACGAAAGAGCACCCCCAACAACAAGCAATATCAATCCCCCCGTAAACCCTTGCAATCGCTTTTTGGCATAGGCTGCCCAAGACATATACCCATCTTTAGAGCCAGGCCAGACCACCGCTATCCCAACGGAAAAAAACAAGTCCCCAAGGGCAATACAGCAGAAATCACCAGGTCTTTGCTGTAGCGGAGGCTGGAAGAAGCAATCTCTCTCATAGGCAAGCCTTTGCGGCGCCGAAGGCTTGGGCCTCGGGATGAAGTCCGTAAGAAACTATCGCAACGGGCCTCTATCACCGAAATATTGGGCGCCGGAGGAAAGCTCACTGCGGTAGATATGGTAGCTCACTGCGTCGGCTCAATATTCACAAATAGGGAGCCAGACACTTCGCAATGTTGGCGGCCGGAATACGGGTGTTAGATTGTAGAACGGCAAAAAATGGCGGACCTTCACCAACAAACAGAGGCGACGGATCCCAACTGTCATCAAATCGGGCCGCATCCTCTTTCCAAAGGGAGCGCTCAATATCATAAATGCAGACGGACTCTTCTCGATGATACCGTTCATAGATACCTTCCAATTCCAAAAAGCTGTAGTAAAGCGCGTATTCCGTCCAGGGCAGCCCCGCCAACAAATAGGCGCGCCAACTCCGATGTCCTCGGAATCTCGCCCATTGTTGTTTGATACCGGACCATCCTTGCGACCAGTGTCGGGCCTCGATTCTACGCTGCATTTCCACGGCTAGCGCAGCAACGCCCTCTCGGGCCAGTACCGCCGGTGTGACCGCATGGAGCAGACCGGTACGCACCAACGGAGTGCCTAACAACCGCTGAGTGCCTCGATACCAATCTGAGTGCTCGTCACTGGCTATCACATAAGACCGGGCTCGACCCTCAACAACCAAATCGCGAGGCGAAACCTTCCGCGTCGCCACCACGTCCGCATCGAGGGTGAGGTAGAAAGGACTCTGTACGTGTTCATAAACCGCCAACTTGAGCAGTTGCTGCTTGTACCAACCCCTGACCCTTGGAAAATCATCTAGTTCTGGAGCAACCTGTTGCTCAGGCAGGATCTCAACCGCAAACCGGGTCGGAAAACACAGTGATTCTGCCTCCGCCTGGTGTTTCCGAGGAACAAGTATTCGTACCGTTTTCAACCCATCAAAGAACCGTTCCAGCGAACGGAGTAAAATCTCCGCTCTCGGAAAATCGCGCTTCGTCAGAGGCAACACAGCATCGATCGCATCCATGGCTTCGACAGAGTACAGCAAAGATCCCTTGAATGGATTCTGTAGTTCTACTGTAGCGAGTGCTGAGGCTCGGTCAATGCTTCCCGCTCCCGCGGCGAAGACCTCTTGCGGGATTGACCCCGCTGCTCACATGCGCAAAGACGCGGAGGCTATTATTCACGCCCAAACTTGCCTGGAACATGCGCCATGAAAGTTGCTCTATTTGCCCCATACCTCCCCGCTCCCCCATCAACCGGTGGTCGTATTCGCATCTATCAACTGGTGCGACATCTCGCTCTCGAATGTGACCTTCACCTGTTTGCTACTGCTGCCCGACGGGAACTCACCCCAAAGACCCAAGAGTACTTGAGCGCATTTGCCAAGCTCCACATTTTCTCTCCCGGACTCGGCTTGTCTCCGTGGGCCACAACCCCTCGTCGTGTTCAACGTTCCACGCCCCGTGGACTCGCGCGGGCCTTTGCCCACGAGCACAATAAGACGCAATTCGACTTCCTTTGGGTAGAACATTCCCACGCCGCATCCATCGCCTACCGCTTTGGACTCCCCTGGATCCTCAACGAACACAACGTGGAATCGCAGTACCTTAGAGCCAAGTTCGAAGCCCACGGCCCTATGAACCGTTCAGCTCATCAACAAGTGTTAGCCACCCAGCGTTGGGAAGCAACCATGTGGCAAGCGGCCACCGAAGTCATCAGTGTCACTGATGCAGACGCAGCACACATTGAGCGGATCCGAGGCTCTGCGCCCATTATTGTGCCCAACGGAGTAGATCTCACCGCCTGTCAGTTTATCCCCCCATCAGCTCGCTCTGGCAAAACTATACTGTTTGTAGGTCTTATGAATCATCCGCCCAACGAGCAAACGGCCCTCGCCTTGGCCAACGAGGTCATGCCACTGCTTTGGCCGCAACATCCCGACGCGCGGCTGGTTCTATGCGGCGCCAATCCCTCTCGGGCCATTAAACAACTGGCAAACGCTAGGATTGAAGTCACCGGTACCGTGCCCAGTGTCTATCCATACCTGCGTGAAGCGCGCATTTTTGCCAATCTCCTCTATCATGGAGGTGGATCATCGCTAAAAGTGCTCGAAGCACTGGCCAGTGGGGTACCACTGATCTCTACGGCGGTCGGGGTTCGCGGATTCCGTCTCGAAAATGAACGGCACTACGTTGAAGCCAACACGCCTTCAACCATGGCCCATCAAATTGACCGGTTATTATCAGAAGATACCTTGGCTGAAACCATAGCAAGAGCTGGCCACCAGCTAGCACAATCGTATAGTTGGGATGAACTAGCGGTTCGATTTTCTAAAGTGCTTAGCTCTATCACTAGCTAAGCAAAGCTACAGGCGCTCACCACAACGTCGACAAAAACTAGCGTCCCTCGCGTGTCCTTCCAATTGACACTGTCCGCAGTGGCGACTGTTCAAATGGTCCCGGCCGGACATAGCCAGTTCCGCAGAAACAATACCCGTAGGAACGGCTATCACTCCATAGCCAAGTATCATAACCACTGAGGCTAATAAGCGACCGAACGGAGTTATAGGAGCTAAGTCTCCGTAGCCAACAGTTGTTAACGTAACAATGGCCCAATACATTCCTTGTGGAATATTATGAAAGCCATGCTCGGGCCCCTCTATAATATATATAATAGTGCCAATAATCAACACTCCAGATAAGACCGACCCCAGAAAGACCGTAATCTTAAAACGTGATGCCCACAGAGCCCCCAGCAGAACCTCACCTTCTCCGAGAAAACGAACAAGTTTCAGGATACGAAAAATACGTAACAGACGAATCACGCGGATGACCATGAGCGAGCCGCTCTCCGTAAACAGCAGGCCTAAATAGCTCGGCACTATGGATAGCAGATCCACAACACCAAAAAAGCTCGCTGCGTACCGCCGTGGACGCGGCGACACCCAGATGCGTACCACATACTCGAGTGTAAATAGGACGGTAAATAGCCCCTCCAGCCAGTACAGTTGTTCCCCGTACCTCAGTCGAACGCTCTCCACGCTCTCCACAACGACCACCGCGATGGAGCCCATGATCGCCCCTAGCAGCAAAAGGTCAAAAAGCTTGCCTGAGGGTGTCTCCGCCTCGAAGATCACTCGGTATGCGCGTTCTCTGATCTTCTCCATGTTCATCCGCCTGAATCGTCAACAACATCAGCCTATACAGCAGAAATCACTTGGGTTGAACCCAAGTTCCTGATTCTACGCCGGGCTATGCCCCGCTGCGCGACCCTACGCCGGGCTATGCCCCGCTGCGCGACCGCTGGTTGATTCTTACTGAATCACCAAGCGGTCTTTGCTGTAAACGGGGCCAAAACAAGCAAAACACCGGGCGAGTGCATGCGTCTATTAGGGCGTGTCTTTACACTCCGAACCGCGCTCTCACTTGTTTCCCGGGTGTGTGACGGGTCGGTGGCTCCGCCACCCTTTAGGGCTCTTCGCTCCGGTACATCCCGTCCCCTGCCTCCGGGCCGACCCATCACGCACGCGGGCTAAGGCCTCATCTCCGCAGTCACTGGATAAAGACACGCCCAACCCTGTACACATGCGTAAGTCTCAACGCGTCATAAAGAGGGTAGCTTTCATGTTTCTTTTCTTTCTTGGCAAGCGCTAATATTTGTTTTTTGATAAGGCTCGATGCTTAGTTCTAGCCGGGGGAACCCGGTGCGACTATGGACTCATATATGCCAAAGTTAGAAGCTTTAAATTCATTTATCCATCCATATCTTCCAAATAATCTTCTTTCATCAAACTCTCTCTTATACTCCAAAATCCATCAAGCTACAAAGCGTCCCCTATATGAAGCTGGCCACTCTTTGGTGACATCTAAGCTGAGGCCCACTTCCTTCGCGAGCCTGAGCATTTTCATGCTCCTTGGTTTCAGTACGCAAACCGCGTGGGCAAACCAGATCTCTATCCAAGAAGGCGCTCAAGGTTTTTGTGCGGTTGATGGAACCATTGACAACAACAACTCCGGATTCACCGGAAATGGGTTCGCCAACACCGACAACCTCAACGGTGCCGGAATACAATGGCGAATACGTGGGGACCAAGGTTCATATACAATCCGGTGGCGCTACGCTAACGGCTCCACTGCAGATCGCTCAGCCCTCCTCTCCGTAGCCGGAAACCGACTTTCAACCCGAAGCTTTGCCAGTACGAACGCATGGACGTCCTGGGCAACCACATCGCTAAGCGTTCAGCTAAGCGCGGGCACAAAAACGCTCAGTCTTGTCGCAAACCAAGGGGATGGCTTGGCAAATATTGATTACCTGGAGATTGAGGGTCCAAATGTATCTGCGGCATCTTGCTCTTCAGAGCCAGAACCAGTTCCTGAGCCAGAACCAGTTCCTGAGCCAGAACCAGTTCCTGAGCCAGTGGGAATAACTACAGTCACCATCCAAGAGACATCTTCAAGTATTTGTCGCGTAGATGGAACGATAGATAACAATCACCCTGGATTTACCGGAAATGGGTTCATCAACACCGACAATGCCAACGGCGCAGGAATACAATGGCGAGTACGTGGCGCCCAAGGTGAATATACCCTTCGTTGGAGCTATGCCAATGGCTCTACCGAAGATCGTTCGGCGCTCCTGTCCACTGATGGGGGACAACTTTCCACGGTGAGTTTCCCCGGCACCAACGGATGGGCATCATGGGTAACAGTCTCAACAACCGTTACCCTGGCAGGGGGCGAGCAAACAATTAGCCTCACTGCAAACCAAGATAAGGGCTTGGCAAATATCGACTACCTTGAGATCTCCGGTCCCAACGCATCCTCAGCCGCCTGCTCATCGCAGCCGCAACCAGAACCAGAGCCGCAACCAGAACCAGAACCGCAGCCGGACACCAATGATCCTTGGACCACTGGATGCGGCACCGAGACAAGCAACCTTGAAGCATCCCGCGTCCACTACGTGACCCCTTCAGCCTCTGGAAGCGGACGTAGTTTTGCTCAACCGATGAGCTTCAATGCCGCCTTGTCCGCCGTAGGCCCCGGTGAGATGATTTTACTTCAACCGGGGACATACAGAATCACATATCGATCCGGACAGAGAAATACCATACGCTTGTCGAAGTCAGGTCGTAGTGGTGCGCCAATCTATATCGTTGCCGCAAACTGTGGCCGAGCGGTTATCGACTTTTCTTTTCCGGAAAACACTTGGGTACAAGATGCCTACGGCTTCCATCTCACCGGAGACTATTGGTACTTCAAGGGCATAGATATAACTCGCGCCGGCTATCAAGGGGTATATGTCGAAGGGGCCCACAACACATTCGAACATTGCCGCTTTTATAATAATCGCAATACCGGCCTCGAGATCAACAAGGGTGGCTCGTATACCACCGTGATCAACTCTGATGCGTTCAATAACTACGACCCGAAGAAAAGCGGTAGTATGGCGGATGGATTTGGACCGAAACAAACGCAAGGGCCAGGCAACCGATTCTACGGATGCCGGGCCTGGGATAATTCAGACGATGGCTTCGACACCTATGACAGTCCTCAGACGGTGATCATCGAGAATAGTTGGGCATTTAACAACGGCATTGACATCTGGGGATACGGTGGCTTTGCCGGTAATGGAAATGGCTTCAAGCTTGGTGGAAACCGAGCGGTCCAGAACAACCGCATTATCAACTCGGTAGCGTTTGGGAACAGAGAAAAAGGCTTTGACCAAAACAACAATTCCGGGGGCATCACCGTTGTCAACAACACCTCGTTCAGGAACCGCATCAACTATGGGTTCTGCTCCGGCCTAAACCCCGGTGAACGACACTACATGCGAAACAATATCTCTGTGGATGGTTCTAACGACATCTGCGATGCTGACGCCCGAAACAATACTTTTGACTCTGGACCTTCCGCTTCAACGAGCGACTTTGAAAGTATCGATATCAGCCAGGCCCGCCGAGCCAGAAACCCTGATGGTACCTTGCCAAATAGCCGTTTGTTCCAGTTGAAATCAAACAGCCGGCTGATCGATGCCGGGGTGAACGTCGGCCTTCCATACCGCGGCTCAGCTCCGGACCTCGGCGCTTTCGAACGTTAGAGCCTACTGCCAAGAAAGCTTCTGTAGTTCCTAACTACATGAGGCTTTTGTCAATTCGACCCTCCACTGAGGTCTAAGCTTATCTTCCAGCGATGTAAGCTAAACGCTGTTTTCAAGGGTATTATGCCCGCTGGGACCGGCTGGAGCAGCTTATGATTTCTATGCGACTACTGAAACCATCGTTGTTGCATAGAAAGCCGTCACCGAATCCCAGAATAAGGCCAACCGTCGTCGTACATCGACGCTAATTGAGCTTAACAAGGTTGTTTCTAAGCTTTGTATCAAAGAAATCCGACCAACGGGATAGAATACAGTATGTCACTACAACTAGGGTGGCTTGAATCAATCATTTATACTATGGGGGCTGGTATGAACGACTTCACGAACCAATATCTTCCACGCGGTGCGCGACCATCCAAACCGGCTCGGAGTCTGCTTAGGATCGGCCTGTGTACAACCATTGTTGGACTTGCTCTCAGCCACCATTCGACGGGCTACGCAATCGGGAGCTATCGGGCCTTTATACCTACCGTTATTGATGTTCCCGACACGGGCTGTGGTCAGTGTCATGCTGGTCCACCACCACCTAGGAATGCTTTCGGGCTGACTGTACAACAAAATAAAGATGGCGCCGGCAACCCCAACTGGGCAGCCTTGTGCCCACTTGACTCAGATAATGACGGATTTACTAACGGTGCAGAATTCGGTGATCCGAACTGTGGTTGGAGCCCAGGCCAACCCGCACTCACCGCAGTCAGTAGCGCTGCTGACCCCAACAGTACACCTGACGGCAATGTACAACCGCCCCCGGTTGTCGGAGCAGACGATCTAGATGTTGATGGTGGATGTTCCACGCAAGGAGCTCAAACCGC
>JAHQVK010000076.1 GCA_019634385.1 Myxococcales bacterium
GGTATCGACTCCATAAAGAGGGTGGAAATCTTATCTATGGTCAAAAAGGTAGTCCCTGAACTACCCGAGCTGGACGCAGCAACCCTCGGAGCCCTCGAAACACTCAACGATGTCGCTCTGCACCTCCAGCAAGCCTTGGCTTCCACGGCGCCCCGCGCTTCGGTCAAGCCATCTCAACCGGCAGCCTTGCCACCCACCGAAAGCGCCGAAAATCTCGTTTCAGCCGACCATCGCTACATTCCTGGTTGGGTAAGCGCCCCTCTCACTAGGATGTCTCGGCTACTACCAGACAGCCTTCAATCGATCGCCGTGGTTGGCGGTCAAGCGGGCCTCAAGGACGCAGTCGTAACCCAGCTTCAGCGAGCGGGATATGCCGCGTATGCAACAGAAACCCCGGCCCCATCCGATGATGGTCTGGTACTTCTTCACGGAATGGAGACCATCGACCACCCTCAGACCGCCACCGATCGTCTCCGGCACGCATTCCAATGCCTTCGGTCCGCGACCCAGGTGCTCAGTGACAAGCCGTCCTTGATAGCATCCGTGGGTCATGTTGGCGACGACCGCCGTCGCTGGCCCCTAGCCGGACTCGCCGCCCTGATCAAGACCGCTCATCTGGAAGCACCCACCACCACTGCTTTCGCCCTGGAAGTGGATAGTTCGGAGAACGAGACCATGGTCGCTACCTACCTGGTCGAAGAGCTCACCGCTGGAGGCCTCGAAAACCACATCCGTCGACGAGCTAATCGAACACGGGAGGCCTTGATGGCCAATCCCCAAATCCTGAGCCACAAAGATCTCGATACCAATCCCCTTCAACCGCAGGACGTGGTGGTCGTGTCTGGCGGAGCCCGGGGTGTCACCGCTCATTGTCTGGTCCAGCTCGCCAAAGTACAACCCCTCCGACTTGTTCTTCTTGGTCGAACCCCACTAGCGGACGAATCGGAAGCAACCGCAACCGCCCGTACAGAGGGAGAACTAAAAAGAGCGCTGATAGAACATGCCCGGCGCAATAACCACACCGTCTCCCCCGCAGACATAGGCAAGCAGTCCAATCATATTTTGGCGACTCGGGAGATCAAAGGCACTTTGTCCGCCCTCCACGAGGCTGGCTCAGCCGCAGTCTACATTCCCGTGGATGTCGCAGATCATGGAGCACTAGCTACCCAACTGGCCAACATTCGTGGTCAGTGGGGACCTGTGGCTGGTGTCATTCACGCCGCGGGCATCATTCAAGACAAACGTATTCAAGACAAAAGTGATGAGCAGTGGGACCGAGTCATCACCACCAAACTCGGAGGCCTCCTGGCTCTATTGAATGCTACGGCTGGTGACCCGATTAAGATGTATATCCTATTCTCATCAGTGGCTGCCTTTGGGGGGAACGTGGGGCAGGCCGACTATGCTGCCGCCAACGCCGCTCTGGATGCATTCGCGGAGCAATGCCAGCAACACCACCCTAACGTACTCGTAAAAAGTCTAGCTTGGGGGCCATGGCGGGGAGGAATGGTATCTACCGCCCTGGAAGCCCACTTCGAAGCTGCCGGGGTCCCGCTCATCGAGCTCACTAAAGGCGCTCAATGGATGGTAGAGGAGCTCAGTGCCCCAACCCATCCTCGCGTAATTCTCGGGGGGCAGCCTAGTTTGGGCAATTTGGCACTAGACACATCAACCCATCTGCATATCGAGCTGGGTCAGCAAAACTATCCAGAGCTTGAAGACCACGCGGTGGCTGGCCCTCCTGTCGTTCCCGTTGTCTTGGTTTCAGAGTGGATGTTGAGCGCTCTCTCCGGTCGGTTACCTAACTCTCCAATCCTCGTTCTCGAAGATCTACGCGTTCGTCGCGGGATACAGTTGGACAGATGGCCACAAGCAACCCGGCTTATGGTTTCTGTCACCCCCGTTGCCGCAGATAGATATACCCTTTCTCTCACTGACGCCGACGGACAAGTACGCTACTCGGCCACTGGGGCGGCAATGCCCGAAATGCCACAGCCACCCTCCCCAGCAGCATCATTACCCGAAGCACCCAACCCAAAGCCCTATGGAGGGGTTTTATTCCATGGTCCGAAGTTTCAAGCTTTCAACCAGCTACAACAGCTCGGCCCCCAAGGTGCCATCAGCCTGCTTCATGATTCTGGGGCTCTAGGATGGAACCATCTCCCATCCCGAGTGGATCCGGTCCGCATGGACGGCGCCCTCCAAATGGCAGTGCTGGTCACCGAACAGCTGATCGGCGGGGCTAGTCTTCCCACTCGGATCCGACGTTTGGTGGTGGACATCCGCGCCCGCCAAGCCGGTGCAGGTCGCGCTTGGTCTGTCACTGGAGAGCACAGTACCGATCAGGTAAGCCACACCCTGGTGATTGAAGATGGGGCTGGACACACCGCCGTACTTCTTGACGGCGTCGAAACCACTCGCCGTCCCAACTGGACTCCTTCTACATGAAAAATAGCACCTCCGACCCTGACAGGAGGTTCGATCCGATCGCGATCGTTGGCCTCGACATCCTCTTTCCGGGGGTGTCCTCCGCCGACGAGCTCGGTCAAGCCATCTTCGAGAAACGGAGCCTGATCAGCTCCGTCCCTCCCAGTAGATGGCGCGTCGAACCCCATCGCATATTGCTTCAACCTGGAATGTCCGAAAGAGATCGGTCCCGCACCGATCGAGGCGGATACGTCAGCCACTTCGCAAGCCGCTGGAACCCAGCGCGATTTCAGCTTCCCTCCAGTACTTTCACCAGCCTCGACCCCTCCTTTCTCTGGGCTATGGAGCTCGCTCGCGGCGCACTCGCTGACATTGGTCGGCCGATACCATCATCAGCAAAGATCTCGGCTATCTTGGGCCTACTATCTTTCCCCAGCGGAGAAATGGCCCGCTGGTGTGAGCACGTATGGGGCACTCTCCCCGCTGGAGAATCGGCCCAACCAATCAATCGATTCGCGTCCGGGTTGCCCGCCCTGATGATCAAAGAGGCTCTCGGACTCCAAGGAGAAGCCTTCGCCCTGGATGCCGCCTGCGCGAGCTCCCTTTATGCGATTAAGCTGGCCTGTGACCGCTTACAGGACCGGTTGGATGATCTGGTACTTGCGGGAGCAGTCAACCGTGCGGACGACCTCTTTATCCATGTCGGCTTTACTGCTCTTGACGCTCTGTCACCTACCGGCCAAAGCCGCCCATTTCACGCCGAGGCGGACGGCCTAGTACCATCGGAGGGTGCTGGATTTGTGGCCCTCTGCCGCTACGAGGATGCAGTGGCTGAAGGTTACCGGATCCATGGGGTGATCCGGGGAATCGGTCTGAGCAACGACGGTCGGGGACGAGGACTGCTTGCGCCTAGCACTTCGGGGCAAATAAGGTCCATGCGTTCAGCACTCAATCAGGCTGGTTGTACCCCCGAAGATATCAGCTTCATCGAATGCCATGCCACAGGCACACCAGTGGGAGACGCCACAGAACTCGCTAGCTTAGGTGAGGTCTACACCCGGCAAGAGTCCATCCCTGTAGGCTCAATAAAATCGAATCTTGGGCACCCAATCACTGCGGCCGGCATGGCTGGCATCACCAAAATTCTCCAAGCCTTCCAACGGAATCAATGTCCTCCCACCATTCATCACGGTCCCAAGCTCGACGCTCTTTACGAGGGATCCTTACGTCTGCTCGAAGAAGCTGAGCCCATACGCGGGCCTCGCCGAGCTAGCCTCTCTGCATTTGGATTTGGCGGCAACAACGCCCACCTCGTGCTCGAAGCTCCGGAGGAAACCGGGAAGACGTATCATTGCCGTACCCCCTCAACACACCGCACCACCCCTTCAGCCGCAGCCGTCGTGGGCCTCGCTCTTCATGCTGGACCAGACACAACAACCCCGGACGTACTACACCAACTCCGAGAAGCACCACCAGCTCATCCTCGTACGAAAGCGGAGACCGTAGATCTTGCCCTGCCTGGACTGCGTTTCCCTCCCAGAGATCTTGAGTCTAGCTTGTCCCAGCAAAAAGCTATAATCGCCGCTATCCAAGATGTTGACGCGTGTCAGGCCATCGATTGGGAGCAGGGCATAACCGGGGTCTACGTAGGGATGGGATGCGACCCCGAGGTCGCACGGTGGGGGGCTAGGTGGCGACTTCCGGAGGAAGATCCTCGTCGGGAGGTCCTGGCGCCCCCTCTGACCGCAGCCGCGGTCTTGGGGACCATGCCCAATATGCCTGCCAACCGACTCAGTAACTTGCTGAATCTCCAAGGCCCCAGCTTCACCGTCTCCGCTGAAGAAACATCCGGTCTCGTCGCTGTTGAGCTTGCTCTTCGCGCCCTCACCCACCGCGAGATCGATCGGGCCATTGTTGCCGCCGTAGACTATTCTCATGAGCCCGTCCATCAGCAGTCGCTGGTCGGTCTGCCCCACGGCAGCTCGAAGGTCCCAGGGGACGGTGTAGCGCTCCTGGTTCTGATGCGCCCCGAAGATGCCCAATCGGCAGGTATCGCCACTTGGGGCACATTGGACCTTGGTGCTGGATCCGAGCTTCCTCCTATCGTCGCTGCTCGGTACGGTCACGCGCACGCCGCTGCTGCTCTTATGGAGGCAGCCGCTCACGTGTTGCTCAACGCTACTCACGAGAGCACCACCGCTTCTGCAGGCATTGTAGCTACCGAGAATATGTGCGGCCATCGGCACCACATCCGGCTCATACCTCCCGAAGCCGGTTCACCACGTCCGCCCCATCGCTCCTCGGCTCACCGCCTAGTACAACCCCATCTCAGTCACCCGGCGCATCCGCCAACGATAAGAACCGCGCCCGGGAACTCTAAACTTCAGGAGATCACCCCTCCCATGAGTGATACCGAACAACCAACCATCCCTAACGCCAACCTTCAGGGAAAGACCCGGCTGGTTCGTGCCCCCGTATTGCCTGCCACCCAAAGTTGCCCAGAGTATCTTCGAGCACGACCGGAGCGACCGGTTGGCACCGAACTTCCTGTACTTGAAGAGCCCTCCACACCCGGCCAGCCCAACAACAATGGGATCGTCCCTGCGAATGAGCCTCCTTTGCAGGATCTGGTGGAGACTACCCCCACCCGGCCCCAACAGAGTGGCCACCCTCTCGAACTCTTGATGGAGCAACATCAACAGATCGATGCCTTGCATCAGCAATTTCTACGGAACCAGTCCCTAGCACAGCAACGCTTCCTAGAGATTCAGCAACAAGCCCTAACCCAATGGGCTCACGCTACTCAAGGGGCAGCCCCGACGTCCTCCATTAGTAATGCTCGTCCGTCCCAACCATCAGGAAGAACGCCCTCGCTCTTGGGGTGGCAAACCAGCGTAAGTCGGGCGTCAAACGGTAGCCATAACCAGCTCAGCGACCTATCAGCCACCCCCGGTACACATGCTCAAACAATCAACTCATACCCCGAAGTAAACCGCAAAACACCAGCCTACGATCGCTCTCAAGAGACTATATCAGCCCCAAGTAAGACGCCCTCCGCTACCACTCGGCCGCATGTTAAAGGTCGAAGCGTGGAGCCCTTTGCGCGCTCCGCACCTCAATCAGATATCCTTCAGTCAGGAGCCACTACCAAGGCTCCGACCCAAAACCCAACTACAGAGCAAAGCTCACCGGCCCCCAAACAGTCGCTAAAGACGCCTACCCCAAGCAGATCAACACCAGCTGATCTCCGCCCCATGCCGAGCCCCACCCCCGCTCGGCGGCGTCCGGTGGGCCCTTGCTTTAACCGAGAGCAGTTGATTGTGCATGCTTGTGGCCACATATCAGAAATCTTCGGAGCACCATTTTCTGTCCAAGAGACATACCATCGCCAGGTTCGCATGCCAGAGCCTCCGCTCCTGCTCGCGGATCGCGTCACCGGCCTCGACGCCCAAATTGGTTCGATGGAGACCGGAACTATCTGGACCGAAACTGATGTCACAGAGGATGCGTGGTATCTGCATGAAGGCCATATGCCCGCAGGGATTATGATCGAAGCCGGCCAAGCCGATTTGATGCTTATCTCATATCTTGGTGCAGACTTTGAAAATCGAGGAGAACGTATCTATCGGCTCCTCGGTTGCGATCTAACTTATCACGGTGGACTTCCGGAACCAAAAGATATCCTCGCCTACGAAATCCACGTAGATGGTCATGCACAGCAAGGGCCGGTCCGAATTTTCTTTTTCCACTACGACGGGTGGATCAACGGCGAACGACGCATCAGTGTGCGTGGCGGACAAGCCGGCTTTTTCACCGACAAAGAATTGTCGGAATCCAAAGGTATCCTGTGGTCTCCAGAAGATGAGACCCCTGAAGCCAACGCGCGCCTCGATCCCCCAAAAGTCCCGTCGCCCGCCCGTGCCTTCAGTCAGCAGGAAATCACCGCCTTCGCCGAAGGTGATGGTTACCGTTGTTTCGGTGACGGATATGAACGCTTGGCCACTCACTCTCGAACTCCACGCATTTCGGGAGGCAAGATGGTCTTCTTTGATGCCGTAGATACTTTTGATCCCCAAGGTGGACCATGGAACTTAGGATACCTAAAAGCCCATCGTCGTATTCGCGCTGATGATTGGTTTTTCGAAGGTCATTTCAAAAACGACCCATGTATGCCAGGCACATTGATGTATGAGGGAACCCTTCAAACCATGGCCTTCTATATGGCAGCCATGGGTTTCACCTTGAACAAAGATGGTTTCCGCTTTGAACCAGTACCCGAACTAACTTATCGGCTCCGATGCCGGGGTCAGGTCACCCCGCAGTCAACCCATTTGGCGTACGAGGTATTTGTACGCGAAATATGGGATGGAGATGAACCCACCCTTGTTGCTGACCTGTTGTGCACAGTAGATGGTCTCAAAGCCTTCCACGCTCAACGCGTAGCCCTGCGCTTGGTGCCTAGCTGGCCGCTGGATCAACTGGGTCAAAAAGCTCTTAGTGCCAAACCTCATCCGAACGGCCGAGCCCCCGTTCACGTAGGAGACATCACCCTTAACCAAGACGCGATGCTGGCATGCGCGTGGGGCAAACCATCTCGAGCCTTCGGGCAAATGTACACCCCCTTCGACAATGCTCGCAAGGTGCCACGACTACCAGGACCTCCATATCACTTCATGAGCCGAGTGGTAAGCGCTCCAGAAACAGCAATGGGGGCATTTACAGCGGGGGTAGAGATCGAAGTTGAGTACGATATCCCACCGGATGCTTGGTATTTTGCCGCCTCAAATACCCAGAACATGCCGTTCTCCGTCCTACTTGAGGCCGCACTTCAGCCCTGCGGATGGTTGGCCAGCTACATTGGCTCCACCCTTCAGGTCGGCGAAGACCTGTACTTCCGCAACCTGGATGGAACTGGAACCGTCCTCCGCGAAGTTGGTCCCCAAGACGGCATCCTCACCACCAAGTTGACACTCAATCGGGTAGCCAAAACTGGCGCTATGATCATCGTCGGATTTAGCGTGCGCTGCTGCCTACAGGATGCAGACGTATATACCATGGAAACCGTGTTCGGTTTCTTCCCCAAGGCTGCGCTTGCATCCCAAGTCGGCCTTTCGGTGTCTGAAGTGCAACAGACATTACGAACCCGACCGAGTGAGCAGACATACAACCTCCGTCAGGGTGAGCTACCGCCTCAGCATCTATCAGCAGATAGATTATGCCTACTTGATCGAGTCACCGGCTGGTGGCCCGACTCTGGCGAGGCGGGACTCGGACACATTCGTGCAGAAATGGATGTACATCCGGATCAATGGTTCTTTGCCGCCCATTTTTTCCAAGATCCGGTTCAACCCGGATCCCTCGGGCTAGAGGTCATGCTCGACACCCTTCGAGCCGCAGCTCTACTCCGTATGGGGTCAAATATCTCTGCAGAAGGCCGGTTTGAGGTCCTAGCTGTCGATCACCCTCTCCAATGGAAGTATCGCGGTCAAGTGCTGCCCGAAAACAAAAAGGTCGAGGTAAGCTTAGAGCTTACTGACGACCAGAAGGTCACCAGCGGACGTCTGTTTGTTGCTCGGGGAAGTTTGTGGGTTGATGGAACGCGAATCTATGAGGCAAACGGGCTAAGTATCCGGTGGCAAACCCAAGCTGATCGGGCCCCACACCCAGTCCCCCAACCTACAACGTCCTCCAGTACTGCAGACCGGCAGGCCGAGCTACAGCCAGTCAAACCGGACATCACCGCCAACGAGCCTCCTCGACAATCGTGGCATTTCGACGAAGCCACATCACCGTGGTTAAACCACCACCAACCGACGTGGACCCTTGCCGCAGTACCTATGATGGTCTTGCTGGATGCCCTGGTGGAGCTAGCCGGGCCTCCTCCCATTCGCTTAGAGAATGTTCGATTGCGGGGCTGGGTCGTCGTGGACCGTCCACGAACGCTCACTGGTCACAAGGACGGAGCTCATGTTCGCCTCGAAGACGAATCTGGAGTCACGATCATTGATGCTCAGGTGAGCAGCACCCACCCCCCACCGGAAACCATGTCCCCGCTAATAGATGGACATCAACAGCCGAATCCATACGAGAACGGGCGATTGTTCCATGGTCCAGCTTTCCAGATTTTACAAACTTGGATGCTCGGCGATAACGGTGCTCAGGGCCTGATCGTACGGCCTAAGACTCCAGCTCAAGATCAGGACATACCTCGCGGAGTGGTGGATCCACTACTCCTTGATGCTGGTCTTCACACTATTCCCCATGACCAACTGGAGCTTTGGACATCCGATATTCGACGAAACCATGTGGCCTATCCCGCTCGCATTGACCATGTGCATATCTATGGCGCTGCACCATACCAAGCAACGGTCGAAACCCGGTTCATAGGATGTCTGAGTGGACCACAATTCCCGCAATTTCATCTTCAATGGTACAGACCAGATGGATCGCTATGGGTGGACATGCACCTCACAGAGGCCAGCTTTCCCAAGGGCCCCATCGGCTGCGCCCAACCAGCTCACCGACGAGCGTTTATTACCGGACACTATACGCCTAAAGTCAGTCTATCGCGGCGTGAAGAGGACACGACAATCCTGGACACCCGCCATATTCCCCTCTCAGACTGGCTTCCGGGGACAATCGCCGCGGTCTATGGAACAACCGAACCGGAAACAATCGCCATCCATGAACACCGGAGCCAGATTCATGGACTCCATCCAAAGAACATCGATCTTCAGCTTCCCTGCACCTATGATGCCGTTGAGCTCAAGTGCGTGGGTCCTCTTATTCAGGTTCGTTCAACCGCCCCTCAACAGCTCGATCTTCAGCAGATAGAGAGTTTCTGGACCGATTGGTTCAAACGTCCAGCATGGTTGGGGGAGGATCTCTACTACAGCCTCCTTCGGCGCTTTATCGGTCGGGTCGTGCTTACTCACCCAGAGGCTTTTGCTGCCCTTCGAGAACGTTCCGTTCTGTTTCTCGCCAACCATCAAACGATGATCGAGTCGCTACTCTTCTCTATCCTTGCATCAGGCCTCATCAAAAAACCCACGGTCACCGTCGCCAAGGCTGAACATCGTACTTCGTGGTTGGGGACCCTTATCAAGCACTGCTTTGCCCATCCGGGTATTGCAGATCCGGAAGTTATTACCTTCTTTGATCGAGACGACAGGGCAAGCTTGGCAGGAGTGATAACCAAGCTAGCCAGTCAACTTGCGTCTAATCATAAGGCAGTCATGGTCCACGTTGAGGGCACGCGAGCCCTCCATGAAAACCACCGCCTGCAAAAAATGAGTGGTGCCTTTCTAGACCTCGCTATTCAGACCCAAGTACCCGTAGTACCAGTATGGTTCGCGGGCGGCCTTCCCGAAGAACCTCTCCCTAGCCGTATCGACTTCCCCAACGGGATGGGAAAACAGGACTTGTGGCTCGGTCGTCCGTTTAGCCCCGAGGAGCTAGCTACTCTTCCCTATGGTCCTCGGAAAACTGCCGTTATTAGCGCTATCAACGACTTGGGAGACGCAGCCAAGCGAGGTGCACAGACCTCTTTTGTGTCCGATCCCATCTTTCAGGAGAACGTGAGGACCCGAATGAGTCGCACAGGGATAGAAGAAGCCGATGCGGTCATGATGGAAGTCCTCCTCGAGACCCCCAAACCTCGGGCTGAAACGACTACCAGGCTAACTGAGGCGGCTCGTGCTGGTCACCAGCTCTCCTTGAGCTCATCGCCGGAAGATCAATGGTTGGCCAAACTCGCTAAGCGCTTCATCGGTTATTGATCCGAAGGCCGCCAGATAGTTGCTACACTATCTCATCTCGGGCCTTTCTCTAGCTAGGGCGTGTATTTAAACACCGGCTGCGGAGCTGATGCCGTAGCCCGCGTTCGTGAGGGTTCGACCCTGGAGGAAGGTACTGGATGTACCCCAACGAGGAGCCCTAAAGGGTGCGAAGCCACCGACCCCTCATACATGTGGGTAACAAGTCCGAACGCGGTCCGGAGGGTAATGACATCCCCTAGTAGCCTGTTGATTTAGCCCTGTGTGTAGCTATCGAGCCAGGCTTTTCGTGAAACGTTCTGACGACGAGGCGAGCGTACCTGGCGGTACGCGACCGAGGAGAGACTTCTTGTGGTCAGGATGTTTCACGGAAAGACCGGCCGA
>JAHQVK010000077.1 GCA_019634385.1 Myxococcales bacterium
GGAGATACTTCTAGCAGGCCATCGGAAAAGTGAGTTAGGCGCTTCGCGGGTCCTTTTTCCGTGGAAGGTCTGGACCGGCTTCGCCTTTCATCGGTTGCATACGCCCGGTATGCGCCATCTTCATTCAGAGCGTTCCACGGAAAAGACACTTCGCGGATCACCCATCCCACTTCTCCGATGGCCTGCTAGTGGTCTGGACGTTTCACGGAAAGACCGGCCGATAGATGCGTGCTGGGCTAGATCAACCGGCTGCTAGGGCGGTCTTTAAACTGCGGACCGCGTTCTGACTTGTTTTCCACATGTGTGAGGGGTCGGTAGCTCCGCAACCCTCGGACCCCTCGGTCCGGTACGTCCCGTACCCTTCCTCAGGGGCCGACCCTCACACACGCGGGATACGGCGTAATCTCCACAGCCAGAGTGTAAAGACACGCCCTAAAGCAGCTATTCTCTACGGTATATATCTAGGTGGGAACAAGAGTAGTGGGCATAATGGCGTTCAACTTGCAGCAATTCTAGCTGGCTAATGGGCACCGCTCTTGGAATAGTAGTTCACCGAAATTTTAGGCTATTAAGCGTCAACGATAGAACTTGATGGGCTCGGCTATCTATTGCAACCAGGGGAATGAGTATTTTAGACTGCTTGTTCGATCCGCTCAAGTTTGGACGCCATAGGCATCCTATAAAGTTTACGGGCATCAGCGAGCGCATCATGTCCTCGCCCAGAGCGAAAGCGGCGCTGGGTCCAGCGTGCATAGCGACGCGCTGCACGATTCGCTACAATGTACCGCTCTTGCAAAGACACGGTCATACGATCCCGTAGTTGAAAGTTGTCAAAGAGCTGAGGGATCAATTCTTCGCTGTAGAAACCAACCAATCTACCGAGAACAAAAAACTTATCTATTTCCGCCTGTAACTCCAGCTCAAGAAGCGACACTGGTCGATGATGACCCGAGAATATCACATAGACAAAGTGAGACACCCCCTCTAGGGCCGCGCAGAAGGCATCCAGATCGTCCACCCGCCCTCGAACCATCCCAGCAAGGCACGAGGCTGCATCTGCGCGGACTTTCTCTGAGAGAAATATCGCAAGATCTACATCATCTCCATGTTGGTGAATCAGAAGCGTTTCTCGCTCATTCTTGACGCAAGAGCGAAACCGGGCTAAGAACGCCTCGTCCACCTGAAACGGTGCAATGTTTGGAACCCCTTCTACCCGGTATAGACTTTCTATCTCCGCTTGAAGCAAAATCTCAACATTAGTAGCTGTATCTAGCATCAGGCTTTCGCCCCTCCTACCAACAAGGGGGATGCACCTAATTGTGTCAATCGTTGATGCAAGTCACGTTGCCCAGCACCGGATAGCCAGCGCTCATAGAGGCGCTCAATAGAAGACGACACCGGGAGGTTTGCCGCTTCGCCAATACGGGTGAGTACGTCAACTAACACCCGAAACTTCTGAGACAACTCTTCAAAAACCAGCCCGAGACCGCCGGTTCTTGCGTAGTTTGCCGCGGTATTGTACGCGCTTGTGCCCATACGCACATAGTAGTCAACACCCACTATACAGTGTCTTCGCTCGAGATAAGATCCAAAAACGCTTGATACCATGAGCGCTACATCACCAAGATGTCGCCAGGCTTCAAGTCGAGTCGCAGAAGAGCCATTACGTGCTCTCTCGTAGAGCCAAGCTAGTGTAGGAGGCCCTGGCTCATCATCATGAGTTGCCTCATGAAACCGCTCAGCTAAAGCAAACTCCTCAAAGAGTTGCACCAAGTAAATACGACTGCTAACAGCAATTTGCACTCTCTGTGTCTCAAGAGCACTCGCCAAGAGCTCGTCGAAAAAATCCTCAACCTTGAGTTGGGTATCAATCAATTTCATGAGCTCTCTCCATGATAGAGAAAGATATCGGCCAGATACTAGACTACTTGATGCTCGTTTTTGGCACGAGGGTGTGTGGTTACTCGAATATATTATGAAAGGTTTCCGGCAGATCTAAATTTATGCGTTATTTTAAATACTTAAGCGCATAAATAGTAACCGATTGGCACTCATCCCTCCGCGGTGCTAATATTTTTTGTGTAAGCGTGTTGAGATATACAGCAAAGCCCACCTAGTGATTCTGTAAGAATCAACAAGGGGGCGCGCAGCCGGCCATTGCCCCCTGTAGAAGCAGGAACTTGGGTTCAACCCAAGTGATTTCTGCTGTAACCAGATAGTAGCTTTATTTGAGAGCCAACACTACAAGGACTGGGCACCACCTTGCACTCATGTGCTATCAAGGAGGGCATCTATCGCCAGAAGAATAGCCGAGTCGCACTCAGCTTACGGATACGAGGACGCACCATAGCTCTAAAAGTTATCCAGAAGATCGATGATAACCCCACAAGCGCTCCCGCGACCCCCACAACGGGTATCCCACCGATTTTCCAATCCAGTTGTGCCAACCCTATGAATGAGCCGACAATGAACGCTGCCCCCACAATCGCCGCAGACACATTGTAACTCGCAAGTAACAAGCTCTCGGTCAGATGATCAAAACTTCGACCTCCCACTCGAACTCCAAAGCGGTTCGAAGAAAGATCTGCTACTATCTGTGATAGTTGAAGCGGTAAATCATGAGATAAACCATCAAGCTGTAAAAGAGCTCGGTATAAGCTACTTTGCACATTGTCCGGAGCAACACGATCTTTTAGAAGACGCTCAGCGTAAGGTTTAGCAACCTTTGCACCATCGAGTTCGGGATCAAGCTCTCGAAGAATACCCTCAAGGGTAGCCGCAGCTCGTCCCAACATGGCATACTGTGCGGGTATCTGAATATGGTGTTTCAGGGCTAACGAGAGGATTTCTCGTACCAAGTACTGAGAGTCGATCGACGATATCATTCGTCCTAGATACCGATCGAATAGTGCCGAAATATCGTCTCGGAGACGCGCTATATCTACCCGTTCCTCAGCCTGGCCCAGGCGGTATAATGTGCGAGCGGCGCTATCAGCATCCCGCACAGCGATAGCTAGGACAAAAACCACCAGGGTTTCCTGCATTTGACGGTTGAGTTTTCCCAACAAACCATAATCGAGAATTCCGATCTTACTCGGTCCAAGATACAGCAGATTACCAGGATGTGGATCAGCGTGAAACACACCGTCCACAAACACCTGATCAAAGGCTTCCCGTACCATGAGCAGGGCAAGTTCTTTACGATCAACATCCTCAGGAAGACGAGATAGCGGGGTGCCTTCCAGAAAGGTCATCGTAAGAACCATGGCACCGGAAAGCTCACCCAGAACGCGGGGTACCTCAATGTGGCTGCGTCCCTCATGTAATCTCGCGAACTCTCGAGCATTGGCTGCTTCATGTCGAAAATTCAATTCCTCGGTTAAGGCTTTATCAAACTCTTCAACTACCCCCACCGGGTCAACGGTTGCTGCTTCTTCGAAGACCGAACCCAAGAAGCGAGCGATGCGATACAGGACATCAACATCAAAACGTACAATCTCTGCTACACCGGGTCGCTGAACTTTGATCACCACCCGCTCCCCCCCAACCGTTGTACCTTCGTGAACTTGGGCGATCGAAGCGGTAGCTAAGGGATGAGGGTTAATGGACTGAAATAGCGTCTCCGGTTCAGCCCCAAGACTTTGTAATAGCACCTCCTGAATGACAGGATATGGCAGGGGTTCACACCTGTCTTGGAGACGCTTAAGTTCTTCGATGTAGTTAGGGGCCACAAGGTCTGGTCGTGCCGAAAGTACTTGACCCAGTTTGATAAACGTTGGCCCGAGCTCTTCGAGCATCATTCGAAATCGGCGGGGCTTACTTTCCGGAAGGCCCGCATCTGTTGGAGGCAGTTCAACGCCGACATGAGCTGGTAGTCCGGTACCCCGTCGGATAAACTCCCAATACCCGTAACGAGCCAGAATGCGAGCGATACGTCGCCAACGTTGAATATCCTGCAGCACGGAGCTATAAGGCCACGTCCATCATCAACCTGGCAAACCCCCCTGCTGCTAAGCTGGAGCTTACCATCATATCAACAATGAACAGCTTAGGGGTTTACACCCAAGACGCCTCTTCCGCGCCCACTGGCGACGACCGTGTTGTCTCTATGACAAGATACGTGAAGCACTAGCCATGACCGACCCTATTTCTGACCACCGCTTAGACGATGTTCCCATGCCCTATGCGCACCGAGTCCGGCGGCTTGCCAACAATTTTGAGGTTGTTACCGTACACATGCCTCATCTGCACGTAGCCCAGATTGCATTGCTGGTCCAAGTTGGCAGTCGCAATGAAACGCCGGAGAAAAATGGGCTCTCTCATATGGTGGAGCATATGTTTTTCCGAGGGTGCGATGGTTATGAAAACAGTACGGCTCTGAATACCGCAATGGAGGACCTCGGAGGACACCTAGACGCTTACACCACTCGAGATCACTCTGGATATGTTGCGACCGTTCACCCTCGGTATGTAAGCAATGCCATAGATATCATGGGCAAGATGTTTACCTCACCGCGATTCCAAGACATAGAAGTTGAAAGGCGCATCATCTTAGAAGAAATATTAGATTCGTTGGACGAAAGAGGAGAGGTCATTGATATTGATACCCTGAGTCATCGGCTACACTTTGGAGATCATGGTCTTGGTCAACCTATAGAGGGCTCCCGAGAAAATATTCGCAGCTTTAATATGAACGATTTACTGGGTCATCGGGAACAATTCTACGGCTTAGAAAACATGGTCTTGTGCATTGCAGGCTCATTCAACGAAGATGTGAACCTTCAAACTGCTGAATTGGCATTCTCAAACCTTTCTCGTGGTACAGTTACTCACAAAGGGCCACCGCCTAAGCCACCATCACCGTCTTTTCATTATAAGCGCACGGACGACCCGCAAACGCGTATACGTTTGAGCATTCGGATAGTATCGGAGCATCATGCTGATTACCCCGCGCTAGCAGTACTAAGGCACATAATGGATGGAGGCTTGTCCGCGAGGCTCCAGACGGAGATCGTCGAAAAACGTGGTTTAGCCTATGAGGTCGGAGCTGACCTATTGACCTATGCTGACGTCGGTACCCTCGAAATTGAATTCGCGGCCGCACACAGTACGGTCCCTCAAACAATGACCACGCTCGCTGAGTTATTAACTAACTTAAAGACCTCTAAAATACCGGACAAAGAACTCTTTCGAGTGCATCACCGTCTGCGTATTAACTTAGAGATAGGGCTAGACTCCGTCAATGAGATGGTACAATCGTTCGGGGTTGACCACCTTTTTGGCCTCAGCGAAGCACCCGGCAAAAGGCTGGCACGATTAACGTCCATAACTTCCGACGACGTTCAACGAGTTGCTCGTAAGTACCTTAGAGGCGATATACTTAGTACGGTAGCGGTGGGCGGTGCCAAACCCAAAGAAGTAACGACCATTCGTAAGGCTGTGGAACAACTTCGGCATCAGCTAGCATCACAATGAACTGATCCGACCCGCGTTTGTGTCGCCCAAAAAGCGAAAGAGCCCCGGGGCGCACCTAGCAGGCCATCGGAAAAGTGAGTCAGGCGCTTCGCGGGTCCTTTTTCCGTGGAACGTCCGGACCGGCTTCGCCTTTCATCGGTTGCATACGCCCGGTATGCGCCCTCTTCATCCGGGGCGTTCCACGGAAAAGATACTTTGCGGATCACCCATCCCACTTTTCCGATGGCCTGCTAGAGGCCCCTGATAAGATGGGTCACCGCTGGTCACTAGGGCGTGTCTTTAAACTCCGGCTGCGGAGATGACGCCGCAGCCCGAGTTCGTGAGGGGTCGGGCCGGAGTTTAAAGACACACCCCAGGGCAGTTAGCTTTGGTTAGCCTCCCCACCAAGTCCATACATTTAGTCAAACCTGGTACTTCTCAATAGTTCCCACGCTGGCGTTGAAGACACCCCAACAAAGTTTGCTCTTCAACCAGCTGATTCTTCGATCGTCCGGAGCACATCTTCTAGATTTTCCTTGGTTATGGGCCAAGAAAGCGGGAGTGCATCCCTCGTCAAGGATGTCGATAGCCCCATTAGACTTCCGGTAATTACGACGATCGGAGTGAGTGGCTTCGACCTCCAACGCTCAGCGACCCATCGAGTCAAACCTGGATCCGCTACCATAACAATATCTTGCTGCTGAAACTGTTCAGGATCAGGCATCTCTAGTCGCCTGCGCTCCAACCAGAGAGGAGCAAAGCCCAAGTGTTGAGTCAGCCGAAGAAAGGGTTGCACCCATCGACCATCTCCTCCCACAAGAAGAAGTCGCGGAGGTTTGGATACATTGATCCCACTTGCCCGTGAATAAACAAAGAACGCCATACAACCTCAATAGGATTGTCGGTCAATTTACGAAGTGTCCGAGTGCGATGCTAAATGAGATGGTACGCTGTCTATTTGTGATTCAGTCTTCTACGGCGCACGCGGAAGTACTGCCCGCTTCCCCAGAGCAATACTTGTAATCTTGTGTGGAAACGCACCGAGACTCAAGTCACAATCGGCATCATGTGCGCACTCAAAAGCTTAAGAGCGGCTAGATCTTCCACAGCTTCATCTAGGAATGGTAAGGCAAGCGCCCCCTGACCGCCAACATCCACACTCTTTTGAATAAGTTGAGCAAGCAATTGGCGGTCTTTGAGCAGCCTCGTGCTTTCCACCTCCGCCAGCGGGCTAAGCGTCCGCAATGCCGCCGCTAGCTGTGGGGCCGCGGAGCATTCAACCTCTGAGGGCCGGCATATCGCTTGGTTCGATGCATAACTCCGGTTGAGAACAAAGCCATCAGATACAAGGCCCAGCTGCCCGATCCGGTCCCGAAAATACAAAGCCTCACTGAGAGCCGCCTCATCAGGACTCGTAACCACAACAAACGACGCCTCGCTTGAGGTAAGTAATTCACGCACCCCAGTTGCATGGTCTCGCATTCGAGAAAAGAGTTTCGAAAAGGCTCCCAGAAAAACCTCGAGCTCATCCGCGAAACTTTCCCCAAAGGCTCTCGACAAAGCGGTGCGAACAACTTTAGCCGCCGCTCTAACAACCGGATTCGATCGGCCAGCCGCACGGGGGGTAAGAATAGCAATGGTTCGCTCATCCAAAAATCGCGCAAGACGTCGAGGTGCATCCAGAAAGTCGAGAGCATTCCGTGACGGTGGCGTATCCAAGATCAAGAGCTCGTACTTGCCCATCTGGTAGAACTCGAAGAGCGCTTCCGCGGCAGTATACTCCTGAAGGCCGGAGACAACTTCGCCCAGAGCCTGATAAAGCCGGGTAGAACGAATTCGCATAGCGTCCTCGGGACTGGGAGCAAACCGGTCAACAACGCTCTCCAAAACAACCCGCGGATCCAACATCCAGGCACTCAACTCCCCACCTGGGGCCAGAGTGACCCCCGCTGAGGCCAACAACTCGGAGGTAATTTGTACCGGTTCTTTACCGGTCGGAGGAATTCCCAGAGCCTGAGCCAACCTCCGCGCTGGATCGATGGTAAGAACCAAAGCCCGACGTCCCATCCTGGCCGCTGCCAGACCCATAGCCGAAGATGCAGTGGTTTTGCCAACGCCACCCGCCCCGCAAACCACTATTACCGACTTCTCTTGTATTAGTGTGTCTAACCTCATTACTGACCTCGTGGACCAAGCGCCAAACCAGTCTTTACTAACCCCTGAGCTGCCGCATTGATAACCGATCGCCATTCTCCGTCAAAAACCGGTAGTTCGACACTCTTCAGCTCTAGGAGCGGTGCAGCTTGCTGATAGAAGGCTGCGCGAGCTCGCGTCGCTTGTCCCAGTCTTCGAAATTCTCGAGAGCCAAGCAGAAGCTCGTCCTGATGTGTCGCAATATATTGACCTAAGACCTCTCGCTCTCCGGCAGAAAAGACATCCTCGGGCATGCGGTTCAGAAGCAACGCACCAACCGAAACCCCCACCTCTTGAAGCCCTTGATGTAGTTCGAACGACTCCGTCACAGGCAAACGCTCCGGCAAGGTTACGATGATCGTGCCACATTGATCCCGGTTCGTGAGTATCTCTAGCCCCTCCGTAATCGCATCTTTGACCAGTCCTTTCGGTACCACTCGCGTAACAGTTCGGGGCAATTTCACGAGGCCTAGAGCATGGCCTGTAGCCGGTAAATCTACGATAATTCGCTCGTATTTCTTCAAACGCCACAACCACACGAGCTGGTACAAGACGCCGATTTCCGGGAAGGCAGGGGCCGCGAGCAAGAACCGATTGAGGGCGGAAGAACGCATAGCGGCATCAGCAAGCACGCCTACCCGCAGGGCGGCGCGAAGAAACAGCCGGTGCCCTGCGGACGGTGAGATTTGTACACCATCTAGGTTCGCCCCCAAGGTGACCGGCTGATCCAGCCGCTGGGTAAACTGTGTTCCCCAGTGGGTGAGCAACGGGGACGTAGCCAGGGGGTCAGAGGTTATTTCGGCCACCAGCGTCTTCTGGCGCGCTTCCTGAGCAGCTATCGCCAGAGCCGCCGACACTGTCGTCTTGCCCACTCCTCCTTTTCCAGTGACCAATACCAGCGGGCGCTCTGCAATAGACCTCGTCACGCCCCTCACACATCGCATGAGCGGCCCCTAAGGTCCAAGAAAGCGAAGCTAGAGAACATCAACTGGCTAATTCTGCGGAACAACGAGCCATCCTCCGCATCACCCCTTCAGTGCTTACCGTTCGGCAGACTTTTGGAAGTACACCAAAGAGCCAAAGGTACGCACCACTGAGCTCAACGCGTCATTGCTGTCAGCAAGTGGTGCCGGAGCTGATGAACAACTGAGCTTGAGGTATCCAGCTCATCAATGGTCGGATGTGGTATGAATTTTCGGAGCAAAGCGGCCCATCTCCTTGCCAGAGACAAGGTGTTTCGGGTTTTCCAAAGGTGTCTCCGATTAACTCACAACACCCGACATAGAATGGAACGCAACCTACTCCGGAGCATATCGTTGCTTAACCTGCCTTCCCGGTTTGATGTATCCCGAATAGACGATCAAGTTTCTATGCTAGAGGAAGATCTTCAGCGGTTGACAGCCCATCTTACCGCGATTCACCACCAACTTGAGACCCGATCCGGCCGCGATGACCCATGAGACGATCTCGTCGCAACCATAAACCTCACCGGCGCCCACTTTCGATCATCTATAACCAGGGTCCATGGATGGCGATCAATAAGCCAGCCGGCATATCGGTGCACCCCGGTGCTGGCAAGACCGGTGGACCTTCTGTGGTGGAGCGCCTGCATGAAGAGCAAGGTGAGAAACTTCATTTGATGCATCGCTTGGATCGAGGAACGGCCGGCGTCCTGCTCTTAGCGCGAACCATAGAAGCAGCTCAACGCGGTGCGAAAGAGTGGAGCAGGGTAAACAAGACGTATTGGGCCATCGTTTGGGGACATATCCAACCCCAGACGGTTAGTGAACCCTTGCGGCTACCTGACGGCCGCTCACAATCGGCATCAACCACTATCGAGTGGTCTACACCGCTACAAATCAGTCCTAGAATCCCCACCAGTCTCTGCCGCATTCGTATTGAAACCGGTCGTCTCCACCAGATTCGACGCCATCTATCTGGCCTCGGACACCCCGTCTTACTCGACGAGCGTTACGGAAATTTTGAGGCCAACAAGACCCTCAAAACCGACCTTTACAACGCATTTAATGAGAAACCAAAACACACATTTTTGTTGTGCTGGCGCCTTTCAGCCCCCAACTCATCCACTTTACCAACGAAACTAATAGCTCCATGGCCAGTTAACTGGGGCACATGTTTGCAGACATGCGGGGTGTCGGTCGACGATCTGTCCCGACTCGCGTAGACTCTTTACACATGCTTTGTACGGTCTGCGGAGCGCCGAATAGTCCCGATCATCGCAGGTGCGTTCGGTGTCAGACACCTTTGCGTAGATCGGGAGCTCTTGGTTCTACAGCCAATTCTGGTCGTAGCCGAGTCAGTAACCAACAAGGCGCGGTTAGCACCACGGATAAACCATCAAAAATTCGAGTACAAAAAAATGATTCGCGACCGCCATCACATTCGGAACCGACCCTTCACGGGCTCGATCAGCAAGCGCTCCATTTTGGCAGAAACCCGAACGCACGATCGCAAAAACATCCCCAGCAACAGCGAGCTGCGGAACCAATGGTTCGCGGCGCCAACAGAAACGCCCCTCGGTACCAGCAGGCGCAAGCTGCAGAGCCGAGGCTTCGCAACGCTAACCGACGACATGCCTCTCAGCAATCCCCTCCAACTCCAGCTCTAAGACAATCTCAAAAGCAACCGCCTCCAAGTAATCCCCGGTCGCACACCCCCCGTAGGACAGCACCACACCCGGCGGAAAACCAACGAGCAACCGCTTACCCACCCAACATGATGTCGTATGCCCGAAACCAACCCGGGGCTAAGAAGGGGGCACTCGATTCAAGAAGATCCCGCCATCCCAGAACTTTCGAGCCGCAATCTCAGCCGGCACGAGCACGCTCCCGATCGGGTTTCCAAGATCAACAACCAACAGTGCGAATACCTCCCCTATGGCAACGGATCGGAGCTATCGCTTTGGATTTCATCCTCGGAGCGCTGGTCACGGTGCAGCTGGCCCTACAAACGATGATGAGCGTTGAGGACCTACCTTCATCATACGCACCAGACAGTTGGTTAATGGCCTTGGCGCAGACCCACGTTGCCATCAGCCTAGCTCTGGGGGCAGCTATCGCGCTCACAATCACCAATGCGGTACAAATTCTACTTGGGAGAACCTTGGGCCAATTGATTTTTGGCCTGCGCATTATTCGAACAACTACTGGTATGTCCTCGTCCCGGCCCCGCGCGCTTGTGCGTTGCCTGTTAGGGACAGTAGGATTTCTGCTGTTCGGTGCCGGCTATGTGTGGATGCTTGTCGACGTCCGCAATCGAACTTGGCACGACATACTGACGGATACTGTCATTGTGCAGGCGGCCAAATCCTGATCATTGTTCCCCTCATTGAGGGGCTTTGAGTTCCGTCGAGGAATGGCCAGCCGGCATCAACCGTTGGGAAGGCGCATGCTAAGCACGCAGCAGACCAAGAGCAGCGGAGGTCGTTTCCATTGAAGCGACTACGACATGGTTTGCCACTTATTTGGGCTGTAGCTACCCTGACGTGCGTATCGGACGCTGAGGCGCATGAACCGTACGGGGGCGCGGTGGCCCAAGCTATCCCGCCGTTGCTCACCAACATACCCTCAAGCTCACCGGCAGCGATCTTTTCACCACGCCTCGGTACCCTCCTCCAGGAAGCTAACGATTTACGTTTGATTCTTGGACGGCTGAATAGATCACTCAGTGGACTTGGACCCACTAGCCTCATCGCAGCCCTGTTGTGGGGTGAACATGTTGTGCAGCCGCATGAGAAACCAGCTCCCCTTCAGCATGGACTCGACCTTGAGCAACCGGTTGCCATCTATATCCACAATACGCTTTCCGCGGCGGTACTTATCCTCCCTCTCGCTTCTCCGGCTCAGTTCAAACTATGGCTGGAGAGTATTCCGACGCCATCGCGAGTCAAGTACATCATTCACGGCGTACAGGTGACGGTTTTGGGCTCAAATGCTCCTCATCCGTTAGCGTGTACTATTCAAGGTCAAAAAGCTGCATGCCAGATAGGCAGCCCAGCCTGGGGAGATTCATATTTACTCGATGACTATCTACGGCCTAAAGAACTACGCCACCGAAACATCGTCGGCCTCCGCCAAGCGTGGCAATCTCTCTCCCCAAACCCCCGCATTGCTGCCATTGTGCGACCACGTCAATTGATGCGAGCCGCGGCTCAAGCGTGGGGACGGTCAGTCATGCGTACTCATCGTCTAAGAGCCTCATCCCACCGGAAGCAAATAGCTCGCAATATTCAACTGATAGAAAAGCAGCTATTACGTGTAACGCGACATGTTAATGGTATCGCGATCGGGATTAGCACAACAGAGCAGCAGTACGCGATGCAGTTGGTCGCAAATCTTACGCCACTAGGGATACGGAGATTTACGGGATGGGCTCCAATGGATATCTGTCAATTACGTATCAGACGTTGGCTTTCCACACCGGCCCTATTTAAAGCATTTATTCACGCAGAACCAAACACCATCTCTACACTGCTTCAGTATTTTGGACTCTCACTGCCTCCACAAGCGCTCAATGGTGGCTTAGGCCTCATGACGTTTGGCATAGACGCGAGGTCTGTAACATCTTCGACAAGAGATTGGATACATACCTTCCCAACCGCAATTGGTGCTGGCCTCCGAGGACCTACCTCTGCCGACTATGTACACACTCTTTTACAACGGCAATTGCAGGCTCCATCGCCAGCGTTCGGAGACGCCAGTGGGCGTCCACCCATTGTTCGTCGGGGTGATTCGGAGCAGCTAGAGATCAACGTTCTTGATGACCTTTTCCTCGCGGCAACCGGAGTGTTAGGTGGTTACGCGGCAAAGAGACGGCTGAGTGCGCAGAATCTCGATCTTCCGATTTCCCAGCGATCTTTTCTCTACGCCGCCGTTGACTTAGCAGCCATTGATGCTGCCTTGACCAGCAGTCTTGGCTCAGAAAATCACCATACCCAGCTCCAATGGGCCGAATCCCTGCGGCGCCAATTATTTCCTGTATTCGAGGCATTCCGATCAATTCAATTATCTGGAGCTTTTGAGGACCGCGGCCAGCGAATTCGGTTTGGCCTCAACGTCAAACCTTAGAGTGCATCTTCCAACCAAGGATGATCATCCTTTCGCACCAGACTTGAGGCAACGCGCTTTGTAGGCGACAACAATTGAGCCAATGCCGGACCGCTTGACCACCCACCTTGTCGAGCAAGGACTTCTTACCCCAGCCGCGGAGGCGGAAGCCATTCAGCGCCAAGTTCTCATGGGAGGCGCTGTAGACACAGCTCTTCTCGAACTCGGCCACGTAGATGAAAAAGAAGTAATCAAAGCTCTTGGGTCGGTATACAATGTTCCTACTGCCACCGCTAAAGATCTCAGCGGGATCCCGAATCCCAAGTCTTTGCGAACAGTACCTGAGCAGTGGGCGCGCCGTCACAAGCTCGCGCCCCTATGGTTTGACGAACCAACAAAAACTCTCAGTGTCCTGAGCCCGGCCCCCCCAGATAAGGTACTGATTGGCCGATGGAGCGAGTTGCTAGAAGTACGGCTAGATCCCATACTCGCTCCCGAGTTCAGAATAGAAGAGAGACTAGCGGCTCTCTATGAAGTGCAACCCGGCGATAGATACTACTCACTGATCCAGCTTTTCGGAAATCGGACGCAAATTTCCCCCGTTATCACCACGCCTTCCGAAGAACATCTCAACTTTGCCGAAGCCGTCACCCGCCTTCGAGAACCTAATAGCAGAGACCATATTGCCCACATTTCCCTGAGCTACATCAGCCGGAACGTTGAGTTTGCGGCACTTTTTGTGGTTCAAGATGGCTTCTTAGACGGCTGGATGGGACATGGGTCCAACGCAGAGAGGATCCGAGGAGCGTCGATCCCAGTGGAGCCCAACTCGGCTTTTCGAGTTGTTCTAGATACTCGATCCCACTACCTAGGGCCTCTCGCTAAAAACAGCTCTCACACCAATTTCTTAGAACCCATAGGCCGCAGCCACCCAAAAGTGGTTTTTATTGCACCACTTCGAATTAAAAATCGTACCGTTGCGCTCCTCTACATGGACAATGGCCCCAAACAGATATCAGAGCATATGGCAGCTGATACCTTACTATTTTTGTCACATGTGCAAACTGCCATGCTCACGCTAGTTCTACGTAAAAAGACCCCAGCACTTAGTCATCTAATACCCTCCGCGCTACAAGATTCGACAAGTAACGCTACGGCCTCGTATATAAACTCTGACACACCACGAAACTCGTCTTTGTCAGACTTCACCGATTGCTATAGCGAAGTACGGATAGACTCGCCCCAGCCACAGGAGAACGTTCAAGCTGGGCAAGCGATCAATTTAGAACAATCCAAAGATGACGCAACTATCCACGAGGCCTCTCTAGCTAGCTCACAGAATATTCCAAACCAGATTGAATCTACTCCCAATACTTTAAATTCCTCGGTAACATACCACGAGCCGATCCTAGACACTGAATCGTTTGATCCATTACTTTCTATTTCCCCAGAAAGTCACGCTAGTCATCAATTGGAAGAATGGCACAACAAGACTCCGGACGACCTCGATCAAGATGAGGCCATAGACTCTTCTTTTGCACAGCTTTTCCTGAGCGACACTTTTTCTCAGGCCAGCGTGAAAGCTGAAACAGATCTCCCAGGGGCAAGCTCCGCTAGTGCAAACCAATCAGATAAGATAGAAGGTACGGTCTTCCAAGAAGACAGTACACCAAGTAATCTACCAACTGCTGCCACTGATAATACTATTATCTCGTCACCTCACCAGCTACAAGCGGCTGAAACGCCTCTCCTCTTCTACTCAGCAGACACAAAGAGAAATAGCGATGGTCTCGGTCTTGCCCAGACAGTCGAGGCAGACCGCTCGCGCACCATAGATGAGGGCGAATTGTATACGAACTTGCCTTCTGCAATTTCTATTGAAACACCGTCCGTCAACTTAGTTATCTCTCAGGAGAGTAACGAGTATGACGATATGCACCTCACCCTTCCCGACGAAATAGAATCAGATAACTCAATCGACAAAAGCAGGGTTGACGATAACACCAATCTACACCTGGAGTTACCTGACGATAGACCAGCTCAGCAGTCGGTCATGCTCGAAACGACTGGCGAAGGGTTTTCAGCCACCTTCCTTGAACTTCCAAACAAGGAAGAAATACATCGCGCGATCGAGTCTCAAGACGACAATGGCCAAGAGACACTACCGCTGGTGCTTCCTGATGAGCTAGGAGAAGCTCACTTGCTTGGCTTCGAAGACGAACAGCAGGAGCCGTACGGGCTGCACTTGCCTCCCATCCTACCTCTTGCTCCAGAACAAACCAACTCACTGGAACTCGAAGACGAGCAGGCTCGTGACCCACTACTTCTTGCTCTTCCCAATGAGGCTGATACGCTGGTTGACCAAAGCAGTGACAGCAGCCTAGGAGCAATTCCCCATCTTCCTAAGATTAGCACCACTGACTCAGAAAATATAGATATTAGCCAAGAGCAGTACCAACCCATACTTATTAATCCCCCTCACGAAGCGAATATACTGAGTTTACCAGACCCCAACGATCAGCAAACCCAGGAGCCCTATCTCCTCACCCTCAGGGATGAGTCTGAGGAAATATTACCTTCATCGCTAAACCAAGTAGAAAGCCTTGGTTCTTCTGATCTAGAACTGACATCTGCCCCCCCACAAGTGCACAACTTCGCAGAAGATTACAAGCCACTGATCCCCACCCTGTCTGATGAGTCTGGTATGCTGCCATCATCGGGTATCCTTCACACCGAGGAGTCTGAGCCGAGGTTCGGTATCCCTGAGTCCTCACAAACTAAACCCCAAATTACCGAAGGTAGTGAACTCTTGGCCGTCCATGCTGCCAAAATCTCCTCACTACCAGACTCTCGGGACCATGATGGGACGGCATCGGATTTTAGCCAACAGGCCAAGGAGATTCAGAGAACTGAATCCGCCCGAGTAGCAACTTCGACGAGTCCCGATCAACCACTCGACAGCTATATATCCACCCACCCTCAAACATCACCACCTACCAGTATCTCAGGGACATCGGAGTCGGTCTTATCAACCGATTCATCACCAAGTTATGCATCTAGTCCCGACAAGAACCAGCCTTCCGCAAACAACGGTCTTGCAAGTCAATTCGATATCGTCAGTCATCTGAATGATCTCGAAAGCCCCAACAAAAGAATACGCGCGGCAGCTCAAGAGGCACTCAACCAAGCCAGTAAGACAACTATTCCCCAACTCATGGAACGATTTCCTGGTCCGCTACTAACAAACCCGTTCGCTCCCGAGGTCATGCTACCTCCTTTTTCTGACTGTGGACCACTACTAGCGGTCATCACCCACTATGGTAGAAGCGCGCATGTGTACGTAGAGCGACGACTTGATGTTCCAGATCCCATAATTCGCTTCTTTGCTACCTACTTTTACTCTGCAGTGTACGTCCCGGAGGCTATTCCGAGACTCATCCAGCGCCTTCATGACGAAGAAGCCCGCATTTGTATGACTGCCTCTCGCACCCTATTCGGATACAGAAATCACTCTGCGTTCAGTCAAGTATTGGGTCACTTACATGCGCGACTGTCGGCAAGCTCAGTTGCTGCTAGGCGCCACGCCGCTTTCCTTATAGGTCTTTTTAGAGATGTTTCAGCGGTACCAGAGCTTATCAAAGTGTTGGAACGGCGCGAACGCGCTCTGATGGATGTCGCTGAGGGAGCCCTCACGGAGATCACAAAACAGCGATTTGGCTCAAACGTACGTAAGTGGCGCTATTGGTGGGCAAAAAACCAAGATAGAAACCGAATCGAGTGGCTTATTGAAGGACTAGCCAGCCGAGAAAGTGCCGTCCGCAAGAGTGCTTGCGAGGAACTTCGTGCTGTAACCGGACAAGACTTCTCTTATAATCCCGTAGGCTCCAGACGAAAGCGCGAAGAGGCCAGAAAAAAATGGCTCGAATGGTGGCGTACAGCTGGAATGGAGTTAGTTTCCTCATAGGAAACTAAAGAGAGATCGCTAACGTCACTCGGTGTTTGTTTGCAACATCCGCACCGCCTGCACCTCTCATCAGCAGGCGGCTAAGGATTAAGTATTGCGATGGTTCTGTTGGTAAGGGAGCCACCGTGCATCACGTAGAGTACTATTGGCATACTGCTGCACAGATTGCCTGCTTGGCCCAAACAGCTTCGCTGCAGAAGCGTAATTTCCTTGAGCCTCCAAGAGACATCGAAGAAGCAACACTTCGTGTAGCTCTTTAAGTAGGGTATGTGGCGTTACACCTACATCCCACAAAGCATCCGCCGCGGCCTTCACAGCTCGGCTAGCTCTTGGTGTCAGCTCGGTACTCGTTTTAACCGGTGGGAACTTTTTAGGACGACCCACCCTCTTCATATCCGTTAATTGCTTGGCTTCACTCCTTTTGGGAGAAGTCCTGACCCGAGTCACCTCCTTCTTCCTCGCTGCCGTTTTTTTACTCTTTTTCCTGATTTCTTTTGCCCTAATCGCCATATAAGTCACCGGCTCATCAGAATGTAACCTCGTTCCTGGAAGCTTTAACTAGTCGGACATAAATTAACGTCAGTCGCAAGTGGTTTGCCAAAGAAATGCAAACTAGAGTTGCGAAAGTCGTTGCCCAATTTCTCCGTTTGGCAGACACAGGCAACCCGGTTCGTTCTTTATCAGTCGAGCTGATACCTACCTCGACCTCTTTTCTACCACCATAAAGCCATCAATATTCACAACCGTTCTCACCCACATAAGATGTGCACTTGGGCACATAGTTGCTACAACTCTACGCGGAGTAACGGGTACCGTGTCTTCCAGTTTTCTCGAGAATACATCTTCTCTACACTACTACTTAACTCGCTCTTGGTCGGGCGTAAAACACCATTGAGTAAGTCGTCGACCCCAAACGGGGCAACAACTTCTAGACGTTCATTGTTGAGCATTCGAATCGCTACGGCGCTAGCTGTAACCATAAGGCCATCCATCGATTGAGCTAGAGACCGAGCCACGGGATGCTCGCGAGCGAGATTCTTCACCACCCACGGCTTCCTAGAAGAGCAAGCCACAAGCTCCGCTTGAATACTTAGATCCACCGACTCATCCGTGCGGTTTGGGTCAAAGAATACAACTTCAACCCGTTGAAGTTGTGTCCACTCTTTGTGGCCGTGAAGTTTGTCAAAAATCGCACATCGAACAAAGTCTCCGGCAACCGCACCTTCAGGGAGATTCATCTCACGAACCAAACGAAGGGTCGACATTCGACTCGGATCCAGAGCAATCGTCTCCTTTACACGTTGGATGTCCATAAGGCATCCTGACGAGTTCTAGTCTAGGCGTCCAGGACTATGTAATATGGGGAGGCTAAACCTTCGCCTGCACATCGTCATCTCCTTCCCCGTATCCACGATAATATTGATAATAGTAGTAATCGCTATATCCACCACTACCTTTGCCCTCTATTTCGAAATCATTCAGAATAACTCCAAGAACATTGGCGCCTACATCTGCTAATTGGCGTACCGAACGCCTAATGGCATCCTTTGGCGTGCTGCTCGCCTGTACAACAAACACCGTGCCATCCGCAACTTTCGAAAGGATAGCAGCATCAGTGACTACCCCAATGGGAGGTGAATCCAAAAGAATACGGTCGTAGCGCTTATCCAATTCAGCAAGGAGCTTATGGAATTTCTCTGAATGAAGTAATTCAGCGGGGTTAGGAGCCAATGGACCACAGGGTAAAACATGTAAGCTCACCAATTCTGTAGACTTGATGCACGCTTCCATCTCCTCACCCACCAATATACTCGTCAGTCCTTTCTCTCCCGAAACTCCAAACGCTCGGTGAAGCCGAGGTTTTCGGAGATCTGTATCAAGGATAATTACCCGGTTCCCCGCTTGAGCCATCGCAATCCCTAATGCAGCAACCGTTGTTGTCTTGCCCTCGCCTGGACGAGCGCTCGTGAGTAACAACTTCCGCAATGGCTTATCAGTCGCCATGAACACTAAGTTGGTGCGCACCGATCTCGCGCACTCTGCTGCACCGCTTTTAGGATTCTGCAGGACAAAGAGGTCTCGACTTGCTGGCCCAGCACTGTCTTCCCCGAGAATACGTGGAAAAATACCTAGGAATGGTAACCCAACCAAGTCCTCAATATCTGCTCGATTATGAACCGTGTTGTCGAGGATGACACTCGCGAAGATTGCCACCATCCCCAATATCAAACCGATCCCAAAGCCAAACCCAGCATTTCTCAATACCAATGGTCTTACCGGTGTATGTTTAGGTTCCGCTCGCTCAAACCATCGAACAAAATTGGACTTAAGAAGACCAGACAAGGAAGCTTCGGTTTGTCGCTTTAGCAGAGATTCATACATTTCTTTTGTGGTACCTAGGTCGCGCGTGAGCTTTGAGTATTCAAGACCCATGCTATTTAGCTCCAAAGCCTTCTGCTTCTCATCCCTCATTGCCTTCATCAGCTGGCGTTCTTCATTCTCTAGTGCCGCCATCTCGTCTTTTACCCCCGACAAAACGAGTTGCACCTCCGATTCCAAAGATTGCTGATTTCGAACCCGTCGCTCTTCAAGAGCCACCATAACCGGGTGCTTTGGGCCATACCGCACCAACAGCTCTGCCCGCTCACGCTCAAGCTTCTCCAAAGACCCTCGAAGTTCGGTGACCACCTCGTTTCTTTCCAGCTTTTGTACGATGGCCACCGCACTTTGACCCTCTGCCAACAGTTCATCAATGGTCTTTTGTCTAGACCTCAAGCCGATGAGCCTCGCTTTGGTTTCCAAGAGCTTTTCGTTCAGAATGGAAAGACTCGCGGAAGTCATATTTTGCCGGTCTTCAAGAGATACCGAAACCAAAGTATTTCGTTCCTTAAAATGATATAAGTTCTTCTCGTGCTCCTCTAGTTGCCCTTGAAATTCAACAACTCGCTCATCTAGCCAGGTTGACGCGGTGCGATTATTTTCTAATCGTACCTCCAAAGAATAGTCGATATATGCCTGGCCAAATGTATTTGCAATAAGAGCCGCTCGATCTGCATCTAAGTCTTCAACAATCAAATATACTATTCGACTATGCCTTTCTGGCTCAACCCGAACAAGAGAGAGCAGCGCATCTTCAACTTGTCTTCTGGTTGAACTTGTTGGAAGCCCTCGGGCTGAAAGGAAAGATGGGTCCTCATCTAGTCGCAAGCGCTGCAGAACATCACTCACAACCGCCCGGCTGGTCATGGTCTTGTGTTGTGTGTTGTAGAAAGCTAATTCGGAGCGAGTTTGCGCTTTGAGGTCATCAATACCTACGTCTTCGCCAAGCACTTTAGGGAGCATGGGTTCTATCAGTATTTGCGCTCTAGCCTGATAAATCTTCGGTTGACGCATCGTCGCCCCAGTCACCACAAGACCACACACTAGTGTCATCAGCAGAATAAACCACTTCCGACGACGCATCGCGAGGAGGAGCTCTGTTGGATCCAAAGCTAGGCCACTCACAAGTACCGGAATATCATTTGATGTGTTCACGGGAGTCCTCCTGGAAGCCCCGAGTCAAAAACTCAGAACGTCCCTCAGAATTAACCCCCAGTGATATACTTACATAAGTGCTGTCAATTGGTGCCGTGCCATCCTAATAATAGCTCTTTCGCAGCGCGATGTTTACTGTCTCTACGCAGGACAGCTTTAAGCTCCTCTATCGCTTCCGGCCTTCTCTTAAGACGTTCTAATACCCTTGCGCGACGCATTCGTATGTCCAATGAGGCCGGTGACCATTCCAATCCACGAGCCAAAGGCTCTAGCGCTAAGTGTGGATGACCACTAGCAACATATACCTCAGCTCTTCGAATCCAAAGCCTTGTCTGAACATCAGCCGACATCGGCAGAATCCGGCTCATTTCGTCGAGTGCAATATGTGCCTCCGGCCAGGCACCAACACCCATGGCGTAGGCCACACGCATATTAAGTACTTCCTGTTGCTCAACCAAGTTGGCATCACTACGCAGGCTCTTGAGATGCCGCTGGAGCTGAAAATAGTCGTTTAGCAGCAATGCCGCGCGAGCGGCCTGCAAACGTATCCGCTGAGAGTCTGGGCAGTGCTTGAGTCCTTCGACACCAAAAGACAAGGCAAGTGCGGGTGACTCAGCAATAAAACTGGCTCTTTGTAAACTATAAACATCTAACTCAGATGGATCCACCAGCGGTTTCTGAACGTCAAGAAGTCCTCGAGCCAAATCCATTCTTTTATATTGGGCTAATTGTATGGCTAGCCGAGCAGCCTCCGTCAGATCAACACGCTCAGGCACAGACTCAACTCTTGGAAGAACTAATAATATCTCGGGCAGGTTCGGCTCCATCATCAATATCGCCTCCACAATAATTGCCCGATTAGATGTTAGTTTCCACGCACTTCTTAGTAACTGGAAAGCCTGATCTCGATACCCTAATTGACTCAAAACTCTGGATGCCAAAATATATCCACTCACATATTTTGGCGCCAAATACAGAGCCTTATTAGCATATTTTAGAGCTTTTCGTAAATCTGCTGGATCGTCAATCTCATATATATATGCCGCCTGAATTGCAATCAGAGCATTAATTGGATGCCGTTCTACAATTTCAGATACTTTTCCCTTATCTAAATCGCCTCCATCCAAAACCATCTTTGAAGTCACCCTAAGAATATTAAGATCAGCATCTAGATCACCTGCTTTAACAGAAGCACGGTAAGCAAATACCGCTAACATTAACGGAATTAGTACACAGATGGTTCGGACACAAGTATATATAATTTTTAATACAAATTTCTGCCTGACCACCTGAAAGTATTTCATATATTTTTCGTTCCAGAGGCTAATAAAAATTTTTACTTCATTCGCAAGTTTGAATCCAAGCCTCAATCCCAAAAAACCGGCACATATTCGCATATAGCTTTTTATAAAAAGCCACAATCGGTCCCTTCTCAAATCCGTGCTTAGTGATCCGCAAACAGCAATCGCCGGCAGGGCAACACCAGGCATTTCAGTGCTAAAGTCGAATAAGTTTTGAAACACCAGAGCTCCAAGGCCAATTACAGCATATCTCTTTTCTATTGATTTCACCGCCATCCAACGGCCCCAAAGCATCCACGCAAGCCCAATCAAGGCACCAAGTCCAACAAACACACCCCATTCTGAAACAAACTGAGCAATGATATTTTCCGGAAAAGCGAAAAGAAGTTGGAGATCTACCGTTTGGTAATATGGGTATGCTGACACATATGCGCCTCGCCCAATTCCGACTAGGTAATGAGACTTAGCCATCATCCACGCACTTTCGATGCCGGCCCATTTTTCGAAAACAGCGAAGTACCCAAGAACATCAAAGCCAAATATCATGGCCCACGCGTCATACACATGTATGAAAACGCAGCTAATTACTGCTAGTACAGTAACAAGGAAAATCACACCAAATATATATGCTTGCTGTTTATTGAAAATCCCCCGATCAGTGAGCACTGCCACCAGAGCCCCCACCATAAGTGCTAGTAAGCCACCTTTAGACGGCTCAACAGCCATCGCGGAGCATATAAGCCCAGCGGCCAGAAGATACAAAATCTGCCTACTTCGACGCCTACTTGAAAAGGCTAGACCCAACGCCGGCCAAGCGGTGATCGCGCAAAACCCAGCTGCATGATTGGGGTTTTGGAACGTGGTTCCGAGCGCAAACGCCGGACGAGCCCCAGGCATAATTCCCCAGAGATGCTCAATTCGAAATATTCGGTGGACGCCAGCGGCAAATATGACAACTATACCGGAGAAAACAACCCACTGAAGTATTCGACGAGTACCATGTCTTCTTGCGATCGTCGCCGCAGCAATAGCAACTAGCGCGTAGAGGATGAGCTTGGTCGTTTCACGATACGTAGCACTGGGTTCATAAGAGATCGATAAAGTGCCCCCAACATCCATACGAGGCGCAAGATCTGCGGTTGTAGGAGAAAGCCAATGGACAATATAGCCCAAGTCAATCGCTTGAAGTCCGGTAAAGCCAGCCAGAAAGAGCAAGCCCCATACAAACAACGGAATCTTGGGGGTCGTATGCCGCCAAAGGAACAACTCTACCCACATAATAGTCGTCGCCAGTAGCAACATTGGCATAGCCTCGAGGCTCCAGCTGCCAGCGGGGAGGGGAACGAGAACAAGTAGAATAGGGAGGGTAAACATGTGAACCGGTCTGTCGGATGAGGTAAATACCTGAGCCAGATTGGGCAACTGGCCATAGCATTAGGTAGAACTAGATGGTGCGGGTGCAGAATATTTGGCTACATCCTGTTGCAAAGACGCCTTCGCATACTCATTCTTGCGTCACAAATCTCCGAACTTGCTCAAAAATTAGACATTGTCGCTAACATTGTCTTTCCTGGAAGATTTCAACGGTGATTAATGCCACGCAGACTCACCGAAGACTCGCGGGTTGGTACCGGCCCTGGTAGGATACTGCTCCCGTGCCAAGCACGACCAATAGTACGCCTAAAGCGAAATCACCCACAAAGCTGGGACGCTATCAAGTTGTAGACCGAATCTCGGCCGGGGGGATGGCCCAGGTATTTCTCGCCCAGTCGATCGGGGTGATGGGTTTCCAACGACTGGTTGCTCTTAAGTTGATTCACGAAAACTTCACTCAAGATCCTGAGTTTGTGAAGATGTTCATTGATGAGGCCCGCATTGCGATGCACCTGCACCACAGGAACATCGTTCAAGTCTTCGATCTCGATGAAATCAACGGCACATACTTCATCGCTATGGAGTACATTAGAGGTATAAATCTCTATAACCTCTACGAGCGGCTAGCCGCTCGGAAACGCTGGTTTGAAGTACCCTTAGCCTTGCATCTAGTCGCAGAAGTCTGTAAGGGACTACATTTCGCGCACACACGAACTGGGCTGGACAGCCGACCCCTCAGCATTATCCATCGAGATGTATCACCTCAAAATGTATTGTTGTCATTCGAGGGGGAAGTGAAGATTACTGACTTTGGCATTGCCACTGCATCAGAGAAATTGCATCAAACCGCAGACGGCGTTGTAAAAGGAAAATACGCTTATATGGCGCCGGAACGGGTCAACGACGCCAGCTTCGATGCTCGTGTTGATGTATTCTCAACCGGCGTTCTTCTATACGAACTTCTTACCGGAGAAAACCCTTTTGCTCGCAATTCTGCGGCGGAAACAATAGAAGCGATTCTTTGTGGTCATGTACCAGCTCCATCTATCAAAAGTCCGCATATCTCCCGACGGCTAGATGAAATATGTCTCAAAGCCCTAGCTAAGGATCCCTATCATCGATGGCCTACCGCATCCGCATTCGCAGACGCACTGACGGAACTGGCCATGGAACTTACATTTGCTCGGAAACATAGATCCTCTGGTGATGGCGCTCTCTCTAGACTTTTAGCCGAGCTCTGCCCCACCGCGAAAAATCCTGTGGTTCAAAGTTTGCCTTGCTCACTTGAGTTACCTGGTATTCACAACCCAAGCTACAGCTATTCATCTATCCAGCAAGAGCGCCAGCAATTCGTAGATGAAAACCCAGTGCCTACGCTCTTCAGTCAAGATTTGGTAGAGAACTACCATACCACAGCGTCAACCCAACTCCCCGATGAAGCCTGGTATTTGCTTGAGCCAAACAATCCCGACACTACTCAGCGTGAGCCGGTTCTACCCGAAGGCCTTCTTCGAGAGGCACCGTTCACGACATCGCAGCAACCGATGTCTTTTGCTATTGACATCTCTTCATCTATTCTAGAAGGGCCGGAAGATACTAATATCACCGGAGAAGGCCCTACAATCGCAAAAGATCCAGCCCACTTATCCAGAGGGGGACCGCGTGAAGTTAATTCAAGATATGATACCTCAATTCTCGAGCGGCCCCACAAATTCACTACGAACCAAGCCCATCAAGCTGTCAATGCACCACAACTTCATCGGTTTTCATTATGCATCACTCTCTTCCTACTTGGAGGAGCGCTATTTACGGTTGGAGCATGGGCTCTTTCTAATATTCACCCACCATCGGAGCCAACCAAGCTATCGCTAAACATATCAACTACCCCTCCAGGTGCAAAAGTCTACTTTCAACAGCAACTATTGGCAGGTCAAACCCCCTTACATACTACCCTAATAGCATCACCCAGTGCTCCCATCAAGCTGACTTTTTTGTTGAAAAACTATAAAACCATCACCAGGGAACTCAGTGCTGAAGAACGAGAGCGAGGAAATGTAGAGATTACATTTAGCCCGCGACAAGACCAACTCAGACCAAGACGCATGATTACCCTCCGCCCAAAAAAAGGTCGGTGGTCGCATGTGTTTCTAGACGGCATAGACAAAGGATCTTCACCGGTTACTTTGGACCTTCCGACAGGTATTGTAGAATTAGAAGTTACATGGGGTAAAAGCAAACAAAGGCGTTCCATTAGAATATCAGTTCCCTCGGAGGGTCCCGCCTCTATCTTGTAGAGAGAATACAAATCAAAGATGAGTCAATGACTACCTCAACGATAAAGACACGCTTAACAGCCTGTTGATTTAGCCCAGTGTGTAGCTATCGAGCCAGGCTTTTCGTGAAACGTTCTGACGACGAGGCGAGCGTACCTGGCGGTACGCGACCGAGGAGAGACTTCTTGTGGTCAGGATGTTTCACGGAAAGACCGGACGATAGATGCCTGCAGGGCTA
>JAHQVK010000078.1 GCA_019634385.1 Myxococcales bacterium
CCTTGTTGATTCTTACAGAATCCATTCAAGGGGTCTTTGCTGTACAGCAGATACCACTTGGGTTGAACCCAAGTTCCTGCTTCTACGCCGGGCTATGCCCCGCTGCGCGACCCCTTGTTGATTCTTACAGAATCCATTCAAGGGGTCTTTGCTGTACATTGTTATGCAAACTGCCTAGTGAAGAGTCCGACTTGTTATGCAAACTGCCTAGTGAAGAGTTCGAATATGTCACCTTTTTGATGTTCTCAAGCCTCTTGGGCGACAAACACCCACGCATAAATTGTGGTCAAATGCGTTCCTCACCCGCCTTCTCGGACATTGTACTGATTTTTTACCACCAAATTTCACCAGCACCGCGTTTCAGAAACACTAAAATGTATAATTTTTCTCCAAAAACGTGCTTTACTAGCGTCTTAGAAACCAAAAATACATGTAAACAAATCAATATCGAAACATTCCGGTGAACATCGACGAAGGACGAGCTCCATGTTATGCTAGAAAAATCCGGTATGAAATATCCCTGCTATTGACGCCAATCTTTTGGGTCTTCAGATACTAGCAGGTTGTCGGCAAAGAAGGTTTGCGCTATTCGCAAAAGCCTTTTGCGTCGGTTCTTTCGGTAACGAGACAACATACCAGGCGTGATAACCGATGAGATCAGTAGATAAATCCAGATATTTCACGCCAAAAGACGAGCGGGTCGTATGAGCCCTCTTGTCGGCAATCTACTAGGACGTGCCAATGGCACAGGACGTGGTCTATCGGTCGTCCCTGCTGCACCTGAATGTCCTGTGACCTACAGTCCTCCCTCTTATCGGAGGCCTTTTAGTCAGCTAGCAATGATAAGTCGGCCTCCTAGACCGAACATTCACGCAAACCAGGTACCCTGTAATAGTTCCACGCCAGCCATCAAGACACAACCTAGACCTCCATGTCTTGTAAGGTGCATGATGAAAAGTATTCCAGCTCCAATGTTGCCACACCTAACTTTAGCTACTCATCAACACTCTCCGGACATCCCTCCCCGGTACTCCGCATCCTCTGGAACGGAACAAAATCAAGCAGATGCAACAGCAGCCAAGCCAGAAGTAGCCAACCGGTTGACCAGGTCAAGTGAACACCCTTCAGGTGGACATCTAGTAGCACATTCCGACCAACTTCGCCCCTCATTGATCACGCAGGTCCAGCATGTGCCTTCTTCACCTCAAGAAACTGCAACAAGGCTACAACAAACGAAGGTTAGTCAACACCCTGCCATATGGCTTGGGACCCATGCCGACCTGGTGACCATCCCGGCCGCTCCTCCAATGTCCCTTGCTGACTTTGCCAATATCGTCTTAGCCACTATAGCAAGCACTACCACCCGCGATAGTTGGCTCCATGACGTGCATGTTTCTATCTCACGGGCTTGGCGTCGCGTTGGTCCCACTCAGCTCGCGCCTAACATGGACATGTTTAAACTCCAACTCTTAGCTGCGCATAAGAGAAAGTTTGTGATACTTAGCGAGACGGCCGAGGATCAAGTCCTAGATCCCAAAGACCAACAATTCTCAGAAATTCGAGACGCTGATCGCCCGTATTTTTTCATCAAAGTACCCACTAGCTAACTAGCAGCCGGTTGATCTAGCCCTGCACGCATCTGTCGGCCGGTCTTTCCGTGAAACGTCCTGACCACGAAAAGTCTCTCCTCGGTCACGTACCGCCAGGTACGCTCGCCTCGTCGTCAGAGCATTTCACGAAAAGCCTGGCTCGACAGCTACACACATGGCCAAATCAACCGGCTGCTAGGGCGCGCATCTTAGGCCAGCGGGGGACTATTGCGATATCCCCCAACAAGAGATCACCGTAGATCATCGGACATTCAGCTGGATCAAGGCTGAGCCATAGCCTCATCCAACGCCACAGACCCGCGCTAAGATGGGCTGAACAACCATCCTTCTTGCGGTCTTTCCGACCAACATCTCGGCTCCACTCTTATTTCATAATACGCATTTTCATGTCATATTATGCGAATAAAGCAACGACGTATTGCCGACTTTAGCAAGGAACTATCACGGAAGGTCAGAGTGTTCTGTAGGGAGCCATTGCTATCTGACCGAGAAGCTCCGAGGTGGTAACGGTAAGTCACCGAATTTTAAGATTTTTCAGTTAACACCGAGAAACCTTGTCCAAGAATAGCAACCCACCCTAGAGTCTCCGGAGCAAAATCATGAAGCGACAATCCATTGAGTTTGTGACGACCACCGTGCCCATTAGAGAACCGTTAACGAAGTTTGGTGGTCAGCCTTTTTGGTTGGGTGAGCCCCAGTGGCCACTTAGTGCCAAAACAGGAAAACCCATGCAATTTATCGCTCAGATCGCTCTCACTGAGGATATCTTTGGCTCCATCCCGGCCGAAATGGCCTACATCTTCATGGCCGACAGCGATGGCTCTCTCTCCACGTGGTCACCCAATTCAGGTGAAAATGCGGTTATTTTGCAACCGGGAACCTCCGCCTCACCCATCACCCAAAAGCCCGAAGGTCCTACTCTATATCAGAGACACCGGTCTCGGGATCGCCAGCAGATTTCCCGAGAGCCTTGTGAGTTTGGCGTTCGCGGATCAGTAACCATTGACCCTGCATTTGTACCCATCCGGGAACGCACTGAGTGGTCTGACGAACAATGGATCCAGTATGAAAGGGCCCTCGATGGAAACAAAATCGGTGGGACGCCAATCTTTCTACAAAATGATGAGTTTCCTGGGCCCGGAGAGTGGTTCCTTTTGCTACAGTTAGACTCTACCTCAGTACCATTCTATATTAATTTTGGCGATGCAGGCGTGGGTTACGCTTTCCTATCCACTGATGGCCGTACCGGAAAGTTCTTGTGGCAGTGCAGCTAGATACTCAGCTCAATTAGGCTTTGGAATAACGTATGTATAATCGCACCGTCAGCCAGCAACCTGTTGATCTAGCCCTGCACGCATCTATCGGCCGGTCTTTCCGTGAAACGTCCTGACCGCGAAAAGTCTCTCCTCGGTCGCGTACCGCCAGGTACGATCGCCTCGTCGTCAGAGCGTTTCACGAAAAGCCGGGCTCGATAACTACACACAGGGTTAAATCAACCGGCTGCTAGGCTCAGTGGACTCTTCCTCATGGAGATTGTCCTGCTCATGATCTCTATGGTCATCTTTGGCTTTTTGACCTACAGTAAGAGATTATTTTTTCACTTCCGGCGACCTCATTCGGTATACCTCAACAACAACTGGGGACTAGCAAGCCATCGGAAAAGTGGGATGGGTGATCCGCGAAGGTTCTTTTCCGTGGAACGCTCCGGATGAAGAGGGCGCATACCGGGCGTATGCAACCGATGAAAGGCGAAGCCGGTCCTGACCTTCCACGGAAAAAGGACCCGCGTAGCGCCTAACTCACTTTTCCGATGGCCTACTAGAGCGTGTCTTTAACCTCCGGCGGCGGAGATGACACCGTATCCCGGGTTTGTGAGGGGTCGACCCCGGAGGGAGAAACTCGATGTACAGGGCCGAGGGGCCCGAAAGGGGGAGCGATGCCGCCGATCCCTCACAAATGTGGGATACAAGTGAGAACGCGGTCCGGAGTTTAAGACACGTCCTAGCTAAGTGTCTTTGATATCAAGGTGGAATATTGCGAAATACCAGTTTTTTTCAACCAACAGTAAGCCCTAGATGGCACCCGAAAAGCTATCACACACCTTGGGATCTCCGGAACGGAACCCGCGAGCAAACCATTGTTCTCGTTGCTTGGATGTACCGTGACTGAACGTTTCTGGACGAACGGTGCCCGATGAATTCCGCTGCAGAGTATCATCTCCAATCGCTTGAGCGGCCCTTAGGGCCTCTTCTAAATCCCCGGCCTCTAACAATCCCTTCTTTTGAGCATAATGGGCCCAGGCACCAGCAAAACAATCAGCCTGGAGTTCAAGCCGCACACTCAATCCTTGGGCCCCTTTTTGACGTGAACTAGGCGCCTGATGCACGCGGCGACTCGTTCCCTGAAGGTTCTGAACATGGTGGCCAACCTCATGAGCCAATACATACGCTCGTGCAAAGTCTCCGGGCGCCCCCAAACGCTCGGAAAGAGTTTGAAAAAAGCTCAGATCAATATAGGCCTTTTTGTCGCCGGGGCAATAAAAGGGCCCGGTAGCGGCTGCCCCCAACCCACAAGCGGTTGGGGTACGATTTCTGAAGAGTACCAACTGAGCCCGTTGATAACCGCCGGGGCCCGGATAGGCATCCCGCCAGAAATTCTGAATATCATCGAGAGCAAAAGCCACAAAACTTCGTTGGGGATCCGGCCCTGTAGGTGTAGTCGCCCGTCGAGTCCCCGGTAAGCTGATTGAGCCACCTAATGACTGAAGGAGGTAGTACCCTACAAACAGCACCACTGTGCCTCCAAAACCGAAACGGGAAGCCACCAGCCGAAGCAGAAGTCCGATGGCCCCACTTCCGGCGGTTAATCCCGCCCCGCCGCCATGTTCTTCATCCCGACGGTCAATGACATCCGGGCTTTCATAATCCTCATCGTACCGCATGAGTGGTAGCGTACTCTGCCCAGGCCCAAACGTCTTGGGCAGAAAGCCACTGACGGAGGGCACGAATATGAAAGGCATGGCACCCCTCAATAATCTGTAGCTTACCGATGATCGGCACCTCTAAGAGAGCGATATCACCCAGTGCTTCCAATGCTTTGTTTCGCACCACTTCATCCGCAAACCGCAGTCGAGCGGGTGCCACCGATTGGTCATCCCGCAGCAGTATCGCATTGGCCCCCCAGGAAGCCCCTCGGATCAATCCCCGTCGGCGGAGCAAGGCCTGCTCACTTTCGAAGCCAAACGTTCGTGCCGGCGCAAGCTCTCGAGAAAAGACCCCTGGCGTCACTGGCCCCGACCAGCGCTCCGATGAGCGGTTGTGCCCCGGAAAACCGACCTGGACATCCAAACAAAACTGCTCCGCCGGCAACCAAGTCATCGACCGAATCCCGTCCTTCACAACAAACGGCTTGACCACCCGAAGCGATCGACGGTTCGCAGACGTCGATCGCCGCCCCGCGGCCTCCAGTGCTTCTATCCACGGAGCCGCAGAACCATCCAAGATCGGCATCTCCGGACCATCAATCTCGATGGTCAAGTCGTCGATTTTGAGCACTGCTAGCGCCGCAAGCAGGTATTCCACGGTCACGATCGTTGCCTGCGGAGAACGTAAACACGCCACCTTGGTGGTATCACAGACGCACTCGAAGTTCGCTTTCACCTCCGTCAACTCCGAACGATCGGTACGGACAAATACCCGCCCATCGTGAAAGGCTCTCGGCCTTAGATGCACCTTCACCGGTTGCCCCGTATGTAACCCAATACCCTCTCGGGTCACTGGGCGAGCGAGTGTCGTCCGTAAACCCCCCATGGTTACAACAGTCGGCTGTGGTCAGTGGGCAGAGTGCGCCCAAGCTGCCTATACGCCCGAGAGGTAGCCATCCGGCCTCTGGGTGTACGTTTAAGAAACGCCTCTTTTAGGAGGTAAGGTTCATAAACATCCTCAACGGTATGAGATTCTTCACCCACAGATGCAGCCAGTGTATCCAGCCCCACCGGCCCTCCGTCAAAACGATCGATGATCATCAGCAACAACCTCCGATCCATATCATCAAACCCCGCATCATCCACTCCCAAGGCCTGAAGTCCCTCAATCGCAATCGCATGGGTAATGCGACCATCACCCAAAACTTCGGCAAAATCTCGAAGGCGCCGCATCAATCGGTTGGCTACACGGGGTGTCCCCCGAGCTCGCCGCCCAATCTCTTCCGCCCCCTCAGTATCTAAGATAGTTTTGAGCCGAACCGCCGCCCTCTGCACAATCAATTGCAACTCAGCGGGACTATAAAAATCGAGTCGGGCAACATACCCAAAGCGATCTCGGAGCGGACTGGATAACAACCCGCTTCGCGTGGTCGCGCCCACAAGCGTGAAGCGCGGAAGCGGCAGAGTCATGCTCCGCGCATGCGGACCATCACCGATCACCACATCCAAGCGAAAGTCCTCCATCGCTGGATAGAGATATTCTTCAACCGAAGTACTCAACCGGTGAATTTCATCAATAAAAAGTAAGTCTCCGGGCTCCAAGCTGGTCAAAACCCCGGCAAGATCTCCTTTTTTCTCCAGAGCCGGCCCCGCCGTCACGTGGAGCCGCACCCCCATCTCCTCCGCTACAATATGTGCAAGAGAGGTTTTACCCAGCCCGGGGGGACCAGCAAACAGCAGATGATCCAACGGCTCCCCCCGTCGTTTGGCAGCTTCGGTGAACACCAGTAGATTGGCCTTCACTTTTTCTTGGCCTACGTATTCTGCAAACCCTCGAGGCCTGAGAGCGAGATCAACCGGTTCATCCTCCGGTGCAGCGGTGGGGGCAATCGTGCGCTGAATATCGTCGTCGTTTGCCATATATATTTACCGAGGTCGATTTCGGGCAAGCGCATCTCGGAGTAACCTATCAAGCGAGGCATCCTCGCCAAGCGCAGCTATCGCCGCCTGAGCACTCTCCACTGCCGCGGTCTCCTTGAAGCCCAAGTTGACTAAAGCACTAACCAAATCCCCAGCGATGGAAGAGGGTAACACAGCGGGTGCTGGCCTCATGACCACCACCGGACGATCCGCTCCTAAGCCGATAGCACCAACCTTATCCGCGAGGTCAACCAACAATCGCTCTGCCGTCTTTTTACCCACTCCGGGCAGCTTCGCGAGTTGAGCCACACTCCGGGCGGTGATCATTTCCACAAACACCGGCACCGGCGTTTGAAGGATATTCATCGCCTTGACCGGACCCACGCCCGGGACCCCAATCAGAAGGTCAAACAGCACCTTTTCTTCCCGCTGAATAAACCCAAATAGGTTTATCGCATCATCCCGAACTGCGGTGTAGATCAACAGCTCGATCGTCTCCCCCACTCTCGCTGACACACTCGGGAGAACATGTACCAGATACCCTACCCCACCGACGTCCACAATCATGTGGGAACCGGTTCGCTCCGCTACTTGTCCCCGCAACCGTCCGATCATACATACCCCCCTACAAAGGCGCTCATTTCGGGCCAAAATGTATACTTGAGCACCGATGTAGACACCGTTGTTGGTTGCTCAACCATCAGGAGCCTCTCCCAGGGGTACTCGCCAGCATCTTGAGCCAAGCAGTCTTTGCCGAGGACGAAGCGGTCACCTTCGCCGCAAACTGGGCTCGGGTTGCTCCGGCCATGGCCACCGCCAGCGCGTCGCTCGCATCCTCCTGGGCTGGTTGAGGAAGACCGAGCAAAGCTTGAACCATCGCCTGGACTTGTGTCTTTTCTGCCCGACCGGAGCCGGTCACCGCCTTCTTCACTTCCGCGGGGGTAATCTCGTCTATCGGAAGCTTTTGGATGCCAGCGACCAGCATCGCCACGCCTCGGGCGTGTCCGAGCACCAATGCAGACCTTGAGCTCTTATGATGAAATATAGACTCCAGAAATACCGCATCTGGAGCAAAGGCGGATAGATGCTCTTGCAGCGCAGAGAATATCGCTTCCAGTCGGACCACTAAAGGTTCGCGGTCACCTACCGCTATGACCCCACAGTCCACCATCCGGTATCGACTCCCCGCACGCTCAATCACGCCCCATCCGGTCCGACGTGAACCAGGATCGATGCCAAAAGCCCGCATATTGAGCAGACTTGTACCGAAAGCCGGTCGGCTTGGCCAGCACACCACCCACTTTGCGATATTCGGAGAACATCCCGAGACTCACCTCCGGGTCTTTGCTACCCTACAGCGGTATCTTTCTGGGTGAACTGCCGCTCTAGCAGCCGGTTGATTTAGCCCTGTGTGTAGCTATCGAGCCCGGCTTTTCGTGATACGCTCTGACGACGAGGCGAGCGTACCTCGCGGTACGCGACCGAGGAGAGACTTCTTGTGGTCAGGACGTTTCACGGAAAGACCAGCTCCGCGCAATCACTTCAGTTCTAGGTGCGTACATTGGTTATCAATACATACCGGGACACCATCTGGACAGTCTGGGCTAAAATATGGACAGCCATCTTCTTGAGGCCCCGCGCAGATCCCTTTGTCAAGATCATCAATGGCATCCCTCAGCACCGCTACCCCTTCGGTCGAAATCGCCGATAAGCAGCTGCCGAAGCAAGAATTAGAAGTTGGTGCCAACTCACAGTCCTCATCAGCAGTGCACGAACTATTCTCCTCAATAACTTCCTGTATCACTTCACGCACTTCGCGTTCACGTTCGTCACCGGTCTGGGAGAGTTCACAAGAGGTCACCGTTCAGGGACCAGTGGGTTGGCCACCACAAACATCGAAACCCACAACTTTGCCCTCGATCCTCGCTGACGAACTCATCGAGAGGACCCAGTTGAAGCCATTGTTTAGCGCCCCACCGCTCATCGCACGACAGCTTACAGGAGAAGAGGGTTCAACCCTCTCTTGTGCTACACTTATTGGCAATACATACGGGGAGAACAAAAAGGCAATCAGCGCTTAGCAGCCTGTTGATTTAGCCCAGTGTGTAGCTATCGAGCCAGGCTTTTCGTGAAACGTTCTGACGACGAGGCGAGCGTACCTGGCGGTACGCGACCGAGGAGAGACTTCTTGTGGTCAGGATGTTTCACGGAAAGAACGGCCGAGAGATGCCTGCAGGGCTAGATCAAC
>JAHQVK010000079.1 GCA_019634385.1 Myxococcales bacterium
CAGCCTGTTGATCTAGCCCTGCAGGCATCTATCGGCCGGTCTTTCCGTGAAACATCCTGACCACAAGAAGTCTCTCCTCGGTCGCGTACCACCAGGTACGCTCGCCTCGTCGTCAGAACGTTTCACGAAAAGCCTGGCTCGATAGCTACACACAGGGCTAAATCAACAGGCTGCTAAGTGAACGTAATCTGGAATCGGCAATGGTAGACATGTGGTCTCGAAATCATTCTCTAGAGCCATCAACCGTGGACGCTCTCTAGCTAGCAGCCGGTTGATTTAGCCCTGTGTGGCGTACCTGCGAAACCTTACTGGCGATTCACATTCCGCGATATCTGCGTTCACGTCCGAATACAGCAAAGACCACTTGAGTTGATTCTGGAAGAATCAACAACCGGCCCGCGCAGCTAGGCATAGCCCCGCGAAGAAGCAGAAACTTGGGTTCTACCCAAGGGATTTCTGCTGTACAATCGCAGACCGCGTACTGCCGAGTTGGTTGATATCCTGCCAGAGATCGCTTGGACCGATATCATACCAAGCTTTCGTAAAGCTCAGTTCTACTGGACTCTCTATCTTCAAGCCGGACGGGTTATCTTCAAGCCGGACGGCCGGTGCCAAAAACTATCTCTTACAGTCATGTAAGTCATCTCTTGGCGTATGTGGGATGTATCGTTAGTATTTCTTACAAATACCCGCTCCGGCGGCACCAGGTCTCCTCCGGACGCGGTAGAGTAACTTCCTTGATTACTTTTTCACCTCGAGTTATCCTATCTCTGTATTACAGCAAAGACCACTTGAATTGATTCTGTAAGAATCAACAAGGGGTCGCGCAGCGAGGCATTGCGTCGCGCAGAAGCAGGAGCTTGGGTTCAACCCAAGTGATTTCTGCTGTTGGATGCACCCGCTCAAACTACGAATGGGTTTTGCGTCGCGAATCCATCTCTTACGTCTGGAGTCTTTCGATGTCCTTGCCCCTAAAGGCTGAACGAGATCGTACTATTATTGAGAGGTACACCAACCAACCAGCTCGATTACCGCTGGAAGTCCGTCGAGGTCTGGAACAGACCTTCGGCGACCAGCCAGTCATTCTCTACGCTCATATCGACCTCAGCGCATCTCTTCAGATGCGCTCCGACTGGCTCGCACTCAGCTCCGGGTACGTGGGTGTTGCTCGCGCAACACCGGAGGGCTCCTGGTCGTTTCTGACTGTGGAGCGATCGGCTATTCAAGAGGCAAGAGAAAACCCCGGTCTTAGCTGCAACGTTCTCACCCTATCCGGAGCACCGGACGAGCCACCTCTTGTCCAGGTCCGCTACAGTCATCGACAACGAGGTGCGGTCGAAACCATCCGCTTTATTTTGGACCCTTCACATCCATCTACCAGCGAGCCGGCCTCATCCGCTGACGACATCTACGCTGATATCGTCGCAAAACCGATCCGAAACGCTCAAGCTATGGTCGCCAAGAACCCTCGGGCGATTTTGTGGCGACTGCTCGCCTATCTCCACCCCTATAGGTGGCAAGTGCTCATCGGCCTCGGTGCCGCCATCGTCATCACCGGGCTGAACCTGGTGCCCCCATGGCTCGCTGGCTATCTCATTGATAAAGTGATCGGCCCCACCCACGACGGAACCATGACCGTATCTCAAGCGGAGGGTTTGGCATGGATCGCTATATTTGGTATCGCTTTGTCACTCATCCTCAAAGCTGGGGCGTCATGGATCCGCCTTCGCTTCATGTCTGTGCTGGGTGAAAACGTCGCAAGAGACATCAGGACCCAGCTCTACGAACATCTTCAAACCCTTAGTTTGTCCTTTTTCTCCCGTAAAAAGACCGGAGGGCTCATTACCCGGGTGAGTTCAGATACCGACCGTCTGTGGGACTTTCTGGCGTTTGGCGTCATCGATGTATCCCTTTCGTTTGTCATGCTCATTGGCCTGGGCACCGTCCTACTCAGCCTGGACTGGCGCCTTGGACTGGTCATGATCACCCCTTCCCCTCTGCTCATATGGTTCATCCTCGCCCACGGTAAGACAATGGAAACATACTTCTTGCGGGCATGGCGCCACTGGTCCCGCATGACCGATGTTCTGAGTGATACGATTCCTGGTATTCGGGTGGTCAAAGCTTTTAACCGAGAAACATACGAGAAAGAACGTTTCGACCAACGAAACATTTCTGTGTCTAACGAGTTCAATCGGATTCACGATATTTGGACCCGGTTTTGGCCTGTGCTCACCCTAGCCATCAACGCTATGACCGTTGTTATCTGGCTGCTTGCCATGCCCCGACTCCTCGGTACCTCCGGTCCCGAGCTCAGCCCGGGTAAGTTTGTTACCTTTTTGCTGTATACGGGCATGTATTACGGACCTATTGAAGTCATTGGCCAGATGGCTCGGGTGATGAATCGGGCAACCTCGTCCGCCCATCGCATTTTCGAAGTGCTCGACACCGAACCAGAAGTTATAGATCTTCCGGAGCCAACCCGGCTTCAACCACTTCAAGGTCATATTGTATTTGAACAAGTCATTTTTGGCTACGATAGCGTCCGCCCGATTCTCAAGGGTTTAGACTTCGAAATTCAGCCTGGAGAAATGATCGGTCTCGTAGGACCCTCGGGTGGAGGTAAAAGCACCATCGCAAACCTTATCGCTCGGTTTTATGACCCAACCGGGGGTAATATTAAAGTGGATGGTGTGGACCTTCGATATCTTGATCAAGGCCTTTATCGCAGCCAGGTCGGTATGGTTCTGCAAGAGTCATATCTATTCCACGGTTCTATTCTTGACAATATTTGTTATGGCCGTCCCGAAGCAACCCTCGATGACATACTGACTGCGGCTAAGACCGCCAATGCTCACGACTTTATCTGTCGTCTTCCGTATAGTTATGATACCATAGTTGGAGAACGAGGCCATACTTTGTCTGGTGGCGAGCGTCAGAGAATATCTATAGCTCGAGCCATTTTGCACAACCCCAGAGTTCTTATTTTGGATGAGGCTACCAGCGCTGTCGACACCGAAACCGAACGAAACATCGAAGAGGCCATGCATCGGCTTGTTGATGGCCGTACCGTCTTAGCAATAGCCCACCGCCTATCGACCCTCCGACGAGCAAATAGGCTCTTTGTGGTGGAGGATGGTTACATAATAGAACGCGGCACCCACACCGAACTTCTCTCTAACCCCCACAGCACTTATAAGCGGCTATGTGATATGCAACTAGAGCTGCAGCGAGCCATCTAAGGGCAAGACCATGGATACAAAAGATCACATAAGTCTTACAACCGTGCCTCAGCCTATTGAGCTAAGACGAAGCGCGGCTGGCACCCTATGCGCCCAACAGGGCACGAAGACTTGGGTAGTTCAAGCCAAGCGCTGCTTTCCTTGGTCACGAGCGGACAAGCATATTTCACTGAGAGATCCCAACGGAGAGGAAATAGCGCTCCTCTGTGACCTCAGTCTGCTCGATCCGGAGTCCAAAGCAGCCCTCGAGCAGACCCTAGGCGAGATGGATTTTGTCTTTGACGTGGAGCAGATAATCCGTGTTGAGGAAGAGATTGAGATTCGCGTCTGGACCGTAAAAACGGCCCAGGGTATCCGGTCTTTTCAGACCGCGCGAGATGCCTGGCCCCGCTGTCTACACCCCGGAGAGCATCTCATTCGCGATGTCGCTGGAGATCTCTACCGCATTTCTGCAGCCACCCAAGTCGACCGCGCCAGCCGACAGTACTTGTTTGCCTTCGTTGAATAACTCTCGCGGTCAAGCCGCCCTTGTTCCCTCCGGGCCCAACCGTTCACAAACGCGGGATACGGCGGCATCTCCGCGGCCGGAGTTTGACGACACGCCCGAGCTCTCATGTATCTAGACCACCCAACACACCATATTTAATTTCTACGTATTCATCGATGCCGTAATGGGAGCCTTCTCGACCTAACCCCGATTGTTTCATCCCCCCAAAAGGAGCCACTTCCGTCGACAGCGTTCCGGTATTGATCGCCACCATTCCGTACTCCAGACTTTCCATCACCCGCCATACCCGTCCAATATCTCGCGCGTACACATAAGCCGCCAAACCGTAGGGAGTGCCATTTGCAATCTCTATGGCTTCTTTCTCGTCCTGAAAGACGGTCACCGGGGCAACCGGACCAAAGATCTCCTCCGCCGACACCGACATCTCCGGCCTCACCTGAGTCAGCACCGTAGGTGAGACGAAGGGTGCCCCTCGACGGGTATATTGCCCACCGATCGCCAGTTGAGCCCCACCATCCAGGGCCGTCTCCACCATCTGTAAAACGTTGTGAGCCGCCTCTTCATGAATGAGCGGCCCCATGTGTACCGCCGGATCTCGTCCATCTCCCACCACCAACTGCTTCACCGCCGCTACCAGCTTTTCAACAAAGGTGTCATGGACCGAGGCTTGGACCAGCAAGCGGTTGGCGCAAATGCATGTCTGTCCCGCGTTTCTGAATTTTGCGGCGATGGCACCATGCACGGCCGCATCAAGGTCAGCATCTTCGAACACGATAAACGGCGCATTGCCGCCCAGTTCCATGGTCACCCTCTTTACAGTCGGCGCGCATTTCGCGAGCAGCGCTTGTCCTACCTTCGTCGAGCCAGTGAACGTTAATTTTCGAACCAAGGGATGGGTGCATAACTCATGACCCACCGGATTCGGCTCAGCAGTGGGTATCACGTTAAAAACCCCCGCCGGCACCCCTACTCTTCGGGCGAGCTCCGCCAGCGCCAGTGCACACAGCGGAGTATCTTCGGCCGGCTTCACGACTATCGTACATCCCGCTGCCAATGCTGCTGCCGCCTTCCGAGTAATCATCGCGATCGGGAAGTTCCAGGGCGTGATCGCGCCAACCACCCCAACTGGCTCCTTGAGCACCATCATTCGGCGATCACTTTTCTCCGCGGGGAGGGTGTCACCGTAAATGCGACGAGCTTCTTCCGAAAACCACTCGAGGAAGGCCGCACCATATCGAACCTCAGCTCGAGACTCGTGGAGCGGCTTGCCCTGTTCTAAGGTCATGAGCAGGGCAAGATCGTCCTCAGCAGCCACCACTGCTTCAAACCAACGACGAAGAATTTCACTCCGCTCTTTTGCGGGTGTCCGACGCCAGCTGGCGAAGGCAGCAGATGCGACCTCTATCGCCTCGCGCGTCAGTTCTCTAGAACCGTTTGCGACCGCCACCAAGGGAGAGCCGGTTGAGGGATTCTTCACCAGGAAGGTATCGGGAAGCGATTGCCATCGACCATTGATGAACGCATCCACCCTCAGCAATTCAGCATCTTCAAGTGTGGGTCGGGTCATGCCCGCAGTATAGCCGCTTTCAGCCCACTACAGGGTCTGAGCGAACCAGACCCCCCCAACAACGAGGGCGATCAATCCCGATACTTGAAGCGCAAGCCCTCGCCGTTCCGGCAGGGTAGGTGACCAAGCACCCACGATCCGAGCGAAGGTCATCATAGCGACCGTAGAGCCCCCAATAAAGGCCCCCAGATATACGATGGCTATCCATGGGCGCAACATGAGGGCCGGAAGTAGGCCGAGCATATGTCCAACCCCAGCTGCTCCATGCAGCACACCAAAACCATAAGCAGAGCGGAAGGAGCGAACCTCCTTATGGGTATCCCAAGCTACAGTTTCGGGGGGGGTGGCAGTGGACAGCGGTTCCGAAGAGGATCTTACTGTGCTGTCGGGCAGCTTGAGACCTTCGAGGGACCTCAGAGGGGCGTGCCCCTTCCGAGCCATTCCTCCACGCGCTAGAGTCCAAGCGCCAAAGATCACCAGCAACACCCCTATGCCTCGCTCGAAGCCGACCGACCACTGCTCAGCGGCAACAGCCAGATTGAACAGCCAGGTAAACAACCCTAAAAAAAGTATGCCCGTAGAGTGCCCTAAGCCCCAGGCCAAACCAATCCGTCGCCCGCGACCACCAGCCCGGAGCGCCAGAGGCAACACCGCAGCCACATGATCGGGACCAGTGAGTACATGTGCTGCCCCCACCAATCCACCGGCAACGCCTGCAAGCAGGGTTGTATCTGGCAAGTCCATCAGAGAATCGCTTAATTCTCCTTGGCCAGCTGGCAGAGATGGGTCACCACTGCCGGATCATGAACGGCCAGATATGCCAGCATTTTCCGGTCGATCGCAACGTTCTTCCGCCGGAGACCCGCCATAAACCGACTGTAGCTCAGCCCATTTTGGCGAGCGGCGGCATTGATACGAACAATCCACAATGCGCGATACTGACGTTTCTTCAGCTTGCGAGAGACATAGGCGTATTGAAGACCTTTCTCCGCAGTGGCCTTGGCAGCCTTAATAATTTTCGAACGACGCCCAAAGGCGCCTTTTGCTAGCTTAAGCCACTTCTTGTGGCGTCGACGGCCTTTAACGCCGCGGGTAGCACGTGCCATAATTCACTTCCTCTCTTTTTTGCCGACGCCCGCTCCTAAACGAGGGTCGTACGGCGGAGGTCTAGGCTCGGGCATACAGCAGAAATCACTTGGGTTGAACCCAAGTTCCTGCTTCTACGCGGGGCTATGCCCCGCTGCGCGACCCCTTGTTGATTCTTACAGAATCAATGCGAGTGGTCTTTGCTGTAAGCGCTCCGAGACGGTCACTATTCACTTCTTCACGAGATACAGTCCAAAAAAAGGATCCGCATCTCAAACGCCGATATGCGTCGCTCCAGACATCGTTAATGAGCGCAGCACGCGACCGGCGCCGGATACATTAGGCGTACGGAAGCATTCGAGCTACCGACTTTGCATCCGCCGGGTGCACAAGCGCCACATCCTTGAGTCGTCGCTTTCGTTTACGGTTTTTGTTGGACAAAATGTGACGACGACCTTTTTTCGCGCGCTTGAAGCCACCCGAGCCAAGGGCTCGGAACCTTTTGGCCGCACCTTTCTTGGTTTTCATCTTTGGCATGAGATCAACTCCTCATTCCACCGCAGTACGCAGGGAGGGCGCCTCGTATCACCGAAGGGGGACTTGGCACAACCGCAATGATCTTGCCGCACGAGGGTCTTGTGCCCGGAAGCACTCATTGACCAACTGTTAAGCCACTGCTGACGAGCAATGGGGGCGTAAACAGCATTGTACACATCTCGCCGCGTCTTGCTTAATAGGACAAGCGCCAGAGATCCCTAAATGACAGAGTACCATGTCGAATCGCACCGGATCTTTGGGGTCTACGCGCAACAGACTGCAGGTCATTTCCCGAGCGGTCTGAAGATCATTCGCTCGCCGCTGGCTAAGGTTTAGAAAGCGGCCAATCCGTGCAATATGCGTATCGAGGGGCATGACCAAATCCTGGGTACAAAAGCCGCTGGCCAACCGAGGCCAAGTACCGAGGTCTGCTGCATCGGGCCCCCGAATCATCCACCGTAAGTAGAGCAACAAACGCTTGCTTGCACTCCCAGTTCCTGGATCCGGAATCAAGTAACGGAGTCCATTGCTGAGAGGCCCTTTCATATGGGTTCTCAGAAGGCCCACAAAGCGAGATGCGGTATCGGCAACATCCCGATCGTCGCTACGACGATGAGCGAGAAAAGCATGGGCTAAACTCCCGTAGGTTTCCCGCACCCTCGCCACCGCCATCAGAAAACGCGGGATATCGTCGCCCCGTTGAAAGCGGTATGTGCACCCCTCCAAGGCTCGGAGAACGTGAGGGTGCCGGATGCTCTCGGCCGGGTGAGGGCCTAGAACTGCGAGCACTTCTTGGGCTTTCTGCCGGATGCGTTCCACTCGTCCATACGCGAGCCCAGCAACCAGGACACCCACAACTTCCTGGTCATGAGGGTCATGGTACGCTCTGACCAACGAGAGCGGGTCATGACTCACCATCGCCCCAATATTCGTTTCTTCGGCCAAAACCCGCAGCGCGGTGCTTAGCTTAGCCATTCTTGTCTCCGGGGGCAGGACAGAGTTCATAGTCAACAACAGCATTGGTGGGCACGAGGTGCTTCATCCAGCGTACATAAAAGACATTCGGGGTAAACGAAACCATCTATACGCACGTAACCCAGCCCCGCACAGGCCACCTCTCCCATCCACTCAAGCCGCAAATGGTAACCGCCTCGTAAAGCTACACCCGAACATCGCTATCACCACCAAGTCTTCAGCAGTTCTTGTGACTTGGAATCTCCGCGGGTACACTTCCTTGGATTCAGATCACCCTTCGTCAATACATCACCTTATCATTCACAGCTCTCTTACAATGCCTACGCTTGATCGGGGATGAGTTTATGGACAACCGCTACCAAAGACCAGATAACCCTGATGGAGTGCCAGAACAAATCCTCAGGGTAACCTCTTGCCCCAAAGCTAGAATTCGTATCCAGGCACTCATTGTGGTCTTCAGCGTCACGGCCTTGCTTTGTCTTGTCGGTGATATACACCGACAACAGGCCCATGCCGAAGCGAACTTAGATAAAGCTCTTCGGAGTACCGACCAGGAATATATCCGGCTGCAGCTCCAACCTAAACTTCAGACCGCTGGCCAAAGCCCCTTGCTCCCTGGAAGTGCACGCCCTTATGTTGAGGCTCGGCGGGCCCTCTCAAAAGGCAATCCAACCCAAGCGCTCAACCATCTGCAGCGCAGTCGACATCCATTGTTCGCCGACCGAGAGACGCTGGTTAGAGGTGAAGCCCTTCTGGCCCTAGGGCAAGTAGAGGAGGCCATCCTAAGCTTCGAAAAGGCACTCGCCACGGCGGTTTTGCCCAAAATTGCCGTGGCAGCAGTGGAGGGACTCGCCCTCAGCCACGGGCGTTTACAACAATACAAGATCGCCCATCACTACGTGGATACCTTGCTAAACCACGGTAAGCGGTCCCGCCTAAATCCGCGGTTCCTTCTCGCGAAAGCTAAACTTCACCTAGAAGAAAAGGAGTTTCAGACCGCCTACAATCTAACCGCCCGCATCATCCAAAATTACCCCGCAAGCCAAACCCTAGCCTCAACTCGTGCACTTCAAGCCCATACGCTTGCCCAAGGTGCTGAGCCGACCACACTCACCCCTAGCCAGCTCGCCAAGCGAGCAGAAGTACTTGTAGACGTGCGGCAGTTTAGCGAAGCAAGTGCCATTACTCATCAGCTAGGCCCTACACCACAGATCAAACTTCTTAAGGCTCGCATTCTCGCTGGCCAAGGACAGTTTGCCAAAGCGAAACCACTATTCACTGAACTCACTGCCACCGACGTACCGGACAACATTGCCGGCGAAGCCCTTCATTACTTGGCCCGACATCTGCTCGATACGGACGACAACAACAGCGCACAAATACTTTTTGATCAGCTAGTCCGACAAGCGCCCCATTCCCGTCGAGCTCGTAACGCCGAGTTCTACGGGGGATGGATCGCCCACGATGAAGGACGCCTTGCAGATGCAGCCAGTCGGATGTATCGATACGTCGATCGTCACCAGCGAGCCAGGGACCGTGACGAAGCCCTGTGGTTTGCGGGCTGGTCCAACTATCTACTTAAGCGTTACGATAGGGCAAAGACGGACCTCCAGCGTCTTCTAGCTGAACACCCTAAAAGCAACCTTGTGCCCCAAGCCTACTATTGGCTGGGACGAATAGCCGAACACCAACAGCAGAAACAGGAGGCGCAGGTTGCTTATCAACGTATTTTGAAACTGACCCCCTTTAATTACTACGCGGTGTGGGCTTCTCAGCGACTTAAGGCTGCCGGTCAGCCTACACCTCAAGCGCCAGCTGAGGACAAGCCCTATCTCCCCGATTCTCTAAACAGCGCCCTTCGTCTGCTCGGTTCTGAACGTCCAATCAGCATCGACCGGGCCATTCTTCTCTTTCATGAAGATCGACCGGGTGAAGTTCACCAAGAACTTTCCCAAGCACTTTCCCAGATAGGGAAGGTCAACGACTTGATGACCGCCCGGGTGGCTGGTTTGCTCAACCGCCTCGGCGCCCACCATCTGGCATTTCGTATAAGCAAAGGCTTGTTAGGGTCCGGAAAGGGCTTACTCAACGGTAACGCCACCGCATGGCTTGCATGGCGTCAGGCCTACCCCCACGCTTTCTCCACATACGTCAATGAGGCCCATAACCACCACAAAGTTCCCATGGAAATCATTTGGGCCATCATGCGCACGGAGACCCACTATCGAACCACGGCCACCAGTCGGGTGGGTGCCGGCGGAGTCATGCAGATCATGCCTAAAACGGCCCAGCGTATCGGCCGAATTGCCACCGGCGGAAAATTCCGAGCCGCTCGCTATCTCCAGCCCCAGCACAACATCTGGCTTGGTACCTGGTACCTGGGAGCGCTTCTTGAACGCTTCAATGGCCAGCTTGTACCCACCGCTGCTAGCTACAATGCTGGACCTCGCGTGGTCGATAGATGGCTGGAAGCCTTCGACGGAAGACCCCTGGATGAGTTCGTAGAGAGAATCCCCTATCGTGAAACCCGCCGCTATGTGCGACGAGTCATCGAGACTTGGTTTCTCTACCACCAGTTATATGGACACCCATCACCAACCCTTCCCGCCAATGTTCAAAAAAAGTTTAACTCTACATCCAAAGCCAATTTCTGAGGGAACGCTAAGAGATAGGCAGCTGCGAACGAGGCCATCCATCCCAAAGTACTCGGAGAACCGGGAAATAAGAAGTGGCACTAGCAGGCCATCGGAAAAGTGGGATGGGTGATCCGCGAAGGTTCTTTTCCGTGGAACACTCCGGATGAAGAGGGCGCATACCGGGCGTATGCAACCGATGAAAGGCGAAGCCGGTCCAGACCTTCCACGGAAAAAAGACCCGCGAAGCGCCTAACTCACTTTTCCGATGGCCTGCTAG
>JAHQVK010000080.1 GCA_019634385.1 Myxococcales bacterium
GATATGGCTCAGTGGGCATAGTTCGAGGTAGACTTTTTGCGGCCCTTTTCGACGAAGACGGTGCATACCGGCAGTGTGCAACCAACAAAAGGCAAAGCCGGTCGAAAAGTTCTGTGATAAAGACCACCGAAGGATGCTTACCGGGCCAGACCTCCGGGCTTCTTACTTGTCTAGACCTCCGGGCTTCTTACTTGTCGAGACCTTCGGGCTTCTTACTGGGCCAGACCTCCGGGCTCTTGCTTGTCGAGACCCACGGGCTTCTTACTGGGCCAGACCTCCGGGCTCTTGCTTGTCGAGACCTCCGGGCTTCTTGCTGGGTGAGACCTACGGGCTTCTCGTGTGGGGGGCTCGTTATTTCCGCTGCCCATATCTTTTGGGTATGTTGCTGTTCTGAGATCAGTTCGATCGCTGGCTTTCTGCATGACGGTACCTTCGTGAAAGATTTCTGGTTCAGCACGCCAGGGCTGGGGTTCAGCCAAATGGTTTCTGCCTTAACCGCCGGTTGATCTAGCCCTGCACGCATCCATCGGCCGGTCTTTCCGTGAAACGTCCTGACCACAAGAAGTCTCTCCTCGGTCGCGTACCGCCAGGTACGCTCGCCTCGTCGTCAGAGCGTTTCACGAAAAGCCTGGCTCGATAGCTACACACATGGCCAAATCAACCGGCTGTTAGATGTAGTTTGCTGAGGAATCGCAGAAATATGATGTAGATACGGCGCCTCTAATAAGGAGAGAGGTCGACGAAGAGCTACAGCAAAGACCACTTGAATTGATTCTGTAAGAATCAACAAGGGGTCCACGCATCGGGGCAAAGTCCGGCGTAGAAGCAGGTACTTAGCTACATCGCTCTTTCGACCAGTGCGCGAAGAAAAGCATCATCCACCGTAAGCGGGGAAAAGCCCCATTTTTGGGCCTCTTGGGTATCAAACTGGGTGTTGGTTGGTACCCATAGATCGTAACCTTGAGCCCAGTCCTCGGATGGGCAGTAGAAACTGCAGCCAAGCACTGAGGGATGACGGGTTTGATCGTCGGGGATTGGGACCAATGGATGGCCGGCCTCTCGGATGGTCCTGAGGAGTTCGGCTACCGGTGTGGGTTGAGCGCTTGCCACATGGTAGGTACCTGAGGGAGCCCAACATAGTCGCATGGTGGCCTGGGCAGAGTGGTCAACCGGTATGGCATCAAAGCACAGTTTTTCGATACCTTTCGGGTAATTACCTGACTGTATGGTGTCTCGGATGAACCGGCTTAGCCAATCCTTTGGAGGCGTTTGGCTCGGGTTAGGGCGCTTGCGGGGGTCAACCAAAAGGCCATAGCGAATGATGGTACTTGTGGTCGGGAGGGCACGACGTACCAGTTGTTCCGTTGCCCATTTGTTTTGGGCGTATCCTCCGCCTAGGGTTGTGGGAGCGGTTGCGGGGTCACTCTCGAGGTAAAGGGGTAGTTGTCGGTCGCTTGAAGCCAATACCGACAGGGTGGACGCGTAGACAAATCGAGCCCCGGATAGTTTGGCTAGGCGAATGAGTTCGGCGGTACCCTTTAGGTGAAGATCGCGTAGTTCGTCGATGGGCGTGACCATACGCAAGTGAGCACCAAGATGAATAATAGTGTGAAGTGTGCTTGCCAGACCGTCCCAAACTGGCTGAGCCAGGCCCAACCGGGGTTGAGTGAGATCGCCTATTAGCACCTGTGCACCACCTACCCGATGTAGAGCTTCGTCGAGGCTATGTGCTCGCACAAGATAGATAGGATCATAGCCATATGCCTCCAACTCTGTTCTAAGGGCGGTACCCAGAAAGCCGGTACCGCCAATGACCAATAGATTTGATCGTAAGGGGGGCGTCTGAGGAGGAGCAGCGGGACAAGTCGTTTCGAGTGAGGCGAGCAGAGGCGTGATTTCCATCTCTAGTGTGGACGTCTTTTTGCGTTCAGTGCACAGCGATGTTTGGGCTCGGTGGCTGGGGGCCCGGTACCGGTATGGAATCGCTTCGGGCTCCACCAGCCCCCCGTGGACGTGAACTTGACGCTCGATGCGCCCCAGAAAGCGTAGGCCATGCTGATGGGCTTGCACCCGATCGCCGGTCCGATACCAGCGCACACCGTCTTCGTGGAAGAGAACATGGTTTGGGGCACCGATGAGCGAGCGAGCTACATTGGGGCCGCCAACCCACAACTCTTCGTTTTCGATGTGCTGATGAACGTGGGGAAGGGGAGTTCCTAGGCTCTGCCCATACCAATCGGTGGTACATTCCTCTATGTGGGTGCACATGGTGGCTTCCGTGGGACCGTAGACGTTGAACATGCGCACCGAGCTGGCCCATTGCCTGACAGCCGTCGGAGGGGCTGGTTCGCCACCGAACACAACGGTCTCAAGACTTGGAGGCATCATCGGTAGATGGGAAAGCATGCTGGGGGGTAGATCGACGGTAGTGATTTCGTGCCGATCGATATATTGAATAAGTTGATTGGGATCTTTCAATAACTCTAAGGAGCCCAAATGAAGCTGAGCTCCGGACAGAAGTGCGGTACCAATATCGGAGAGACTCCCGTGAAAACTGGGGGCAAGAACCCACAGGTTTCGGCTCTTTGGCCCTAACCTAAAAAGGCGGATTTGTGCCTGTAGCGTCAAAAGAAGTCCACGGGCTTCGATGAGCGCACCGCGGGGCTCCTGGGTGGTACCGGAAGTGAACGCCACATACGCGAGCCCTTGAGACGATGGAGCCGGTGGCCCGCTACGCACCGGGGCTCTACCCGGCTGCAATCGGCAGTTGCATGAGCTGCGAGCAAGCAAGAGTGCTCGTCGCAGAGGTGGAAGGTCCGGAGGGATAATGCAGAACGAAGCACCAACCTTCCATGTCCCCAAAATAGCTGCAATGAGTGTTGGGGAGCGGGGGAGCTCAAGAGCGATCCGGTCCCTTGCTTGAAGATGCTCCGCGATGCGGTCCGCTTGGTCAGCAAGTTCTTGATAGTTGAGCTGTTCCTCCGGTCCGATTACCGCCGGGGCCTCCGGCTGACGGTCAGCCCACTGGGCAAACTCTCGCCAGAGGGCGGTTGAATTGAGCTCAACCACACCAGTCTCCTCGGCCGAGACCGCAACGACTATTGGCATTGGGCCTGATGGATTTCGGCAGTAGTTGCCGAGTATCTACGGGAACCAAATACCGGTAACCGGTTTGTACCCGACCAGATAGAAGAGATACATGGTCATCACCACGCCGCAGGTGAGTAGAGTCAATTCCGAAAATAACCCACCTTAGGATATTCTGAGGTTGGGGTGAATCCAAGCTCTTGCCGCTATGCTTGGCTGTGCCTTGCTGCGAGACCACTTAGCGACCTACTAAGAAGTTCCCGAAACTCAGTTCAGGTCTTTGTTGTCTCTGCACTTCATCGGGTTTGGGTGAGTGGACGGGGGTTGCGGTTAGTTGAAGCTTTTGTCTGCGCACCCACACCCGATCAGTTCGGGATTCGATGATGAACCCCGAAGCTTCTTCAGAAGAATGGAGGGTGCTCATACTGCTTATTGTGCATTTATGATTGTCGGGCACAAGACGCCTTGGGGCTTGAGTTTGTAAAAATTGTGAGAAATTCTCGCGTCGCTCCGGTCTTGATGTCCAGGTGGGCAGAGGTCACGGTGTTTGCTTGGACAAAACAATATTCCGCAGAGGATACAGCAGAAATTACTTGGGTTGAACGCAAGTTCCTGCTTCTCCGCCGGGCTATGCCCCGCTGCGCGACCACTTGTTGATTCTTACAGAATTGATTCAAGTGGTCTTTGTTGTAACTGGCGTGCACCGTAGCGGAGAGGGGCGTTTGCCTTCAATATCATCAATTTCTATGGTGCGACATTGGCGCCCATTGTTGAGGCATAAGAATCGACAGTGGGAGAGGTACCCTTTGCCCTGTCCCTCCCGATGAGAGACATTAGCGGTATGCATCCCTTTCACCTCGCGTTTCCAGTATATGATATCGGTTTAACCCGAGCCTTCTATGTTGATGTTCTTGGTTGTGAGGTCGGGCGAGAAGGAACCCGATGGATCGACTTCAACTTTTTCGGCCACCAACTGACCGCCCATTTGACCTCCACAGATGGCGAGTCATCAACGACGAATGACGTTGATGGAGATAAAGTCCCCACCCGCCACTTTGGTGCAATCCTGCCTTGGGAATCCTGGCATGAGCTCGCCGAGCGCTTAAAAACGATGGACCTTTCGTTTCGTATTTTACCTCGAACTCGCTTTGTTGGTGAGGTTGGTGAGCAAGCGACGATGTTTTTTGATGACCCAAGTGGCAACACTCTCGAGCTTAAGTCTTTTAAGGACCCGGGACAAATATTCGCCCGCTGGGTCGAGAAATGATTCACTGGGTGAGTCTGGGAAGTATACAAAGACTATGATGATGTTGGGATAGACCGGTTCTTGGCCATAGTTCTCGAGGCCTGTCTTTCGAGCTTGCACGTGGCCGGGTCAATAGTTCTATGCGATACTGAATCCGCGCCTCAGATACAGCAAAGACCACTTGAATCGATTCTGTAAGAATCAACAGGGGGTCGCGCAGCGGGGCATAGCCCCGCGGAGAAGCCGGAACTTGGGGTCAACCCAAGTAATTTCTGCTGTAACGTCCGTTCATCGAGCGGTACCACTTCTTTCTGGTCTCCTGTTCTGGTTGCTGAGCGATGCGAAAAAAATCGAAAAAAGTCAAAGAACCAGACGATGTTGGCTACACGAAAAGGGTGAAGTCTAAGTTGTTTTGACTTCGGATCTTTCCAGCCAATATCGGCATGGACTTGCTCGAGCCTATAAAAGTGGCTTTTTGACGCGAAGCGTTGAGGTGATCTACTTGAGCATATACCGCAAAGATCACTCGAATTGATTATGTAAGAATCAACAAGGGGTCGCGCAGCAGGGCATAGCCCGGCATAGAAGCAGGAACTTGGGTTCAACCTAAGTGATTTCGGCTATAGTACACAATATTTGGGGAACCAATGGCCAGGAACAAACGGTGGAGCAGCCCTCTAGAGTGTATTACCTGCTTGGCGAATGTCTCTTGCTTGTGCAAAAAGCGCGCGAATATCCAGTGAGTTAGAGTCTATCTTCTCGGAGGTTCTCCGTCTGCTAGCGATGGCTAGCCACTCACTGAAGCTGAAGTTTCAGGCATTTGAGGTCATTCACGATAGTTCATCTCGGAGTTCATAAAGACACCCGCTCGGCGCATATATCATCGAATTTTGTGTCTTTGTTGTTTTGTTTTTTTGTTTTTTGTTGTTTTGTTTTTTTTGGAATTGGGATTTCGAGAGAGTTTAGGTTCGAGATGGAGCGATACCACGGGAGGCTGTTACCATCTGAGCACGAGGATTCGAACCCCAAGGATAGTGAGAATGTTAAGAATATATAATATGTTGAGCGTATATACTAAGACTATAACTAGACAGACTACCGGTTTGATAGCGGTGTGTCCTCTTCTATTTGCTGCGCAGTCTGCTCGGGCAAACACGGTTACGATTCAGGAGCAAGAGTCGGGTTTCTGCGATATAGATGGTACGATCGATTCGAACCATGCTGGGGCTAGTGGTGCGGGATTTGCCAATACCGCTAATGCTGAGGGCGAGGGTATCGAATGGGGTATTCAAGGAGAGGCAGGTACGTACACGGTCCGTTGGCAGTATGCGAATGGATCCAGCGCTAATCGTTCTGCGAACTTGACCATCAATGGCCAGAGTGTAGCCACCCCAGATTTCCCGGTTACCGGGGCATGGACAACGTGGGACATCGCTTCAGTCACACTGAACAATGTTTCGAGTGGTTTTAAACGCATTCGGTTGGAGGCGAACCAGGGCGGAGGGTTGGCTAATATTGACTATATTGAAATAACAGGTTCGAACATTGTTGCAACTTGTAGTGGTACGCCGGATGAGCCGGACCCAGAGCCCACTCAAGAACCCGACCCAGAGCCAGCTCCACAACCACCCAGCGGAAATCAGACGGTCAGGCTTGAGGAGTTCGCCTCCGGCTTCTGTGCGGTTGACGGCTCTGTAGACAATAACAACACCGGTTTCTCCGGTCCTGGTTTTGCCAATACTGACAACGCGAATGGCCAAGGCATTGAGTGGGGCATTACCGGTGATGCGGGCAATTACAATATTTCGTGGCGCTATGCAAACGGCTCAGGCTCTAATCGGTCGGGTGCTCTGAGTGTCAATGGCTCGTCGGTGGCAACCCAAGACTTCCCGGGTAGCGGGGCTTGGACCAGCTGGACCACAACAACCGGGCTTTCGGTGAATCTCCCCGCGGGAGATAAGCGTCTGCGGTTGGCTGCTAACCAAGGTCAAGGACTTGCGAATATTGACTATATGGAAGTGACCGGACCTGGGGTCCGGGATGTAGCTTGTTCTGGAGGTCCGGAGCCAGAACCGTCCCCAGAGCCAGAACCGTCCCCAGAGCCAGGGCCGTCCCCAGAGCCATCCCCGTCTAACGGAAGAATACAGATCAACGATGCGGTGCCTGGATGGGCTAGCCAATCGGGCGGTACCAGGGGTGGAGGTACCAACCTTTCATCTGCGGTTGTTGTAAACTCTGCAGGTGAACTCCGAAGTGCACTAGGTCGTTCCGGTATCATCCTGATCGAGCCAGGTACCTATCGGATGGCACCTATGGAGCCCCGCTCCAATACGACCATCATTGGTACTGCTCCGGGAGTTCTTATCCAGGGTCATATTGAGATCCGCGATGAAAGCAATATCATCATCCGAAACATTGCTGTTCAGGGTGACCGTTGCAATGATTTCGAAGCGTGCCGACGAGGTGAAGATGCGTTCCTTATCTCCGACGATGCGCACCACATATGGGTTGACCACGTAGATGTATTCGATGGCCAAGATGGCAACTTAGACATTGTTCGCGGTGCTGATTATATCACCGCTTCTTACTGTAAGTTTAGGTACAGCCGATCCGACAAACCTCACGCTTTCTCTAACTTGATTGCCGGTAGTGATAGTGAAACGGAAAGTCGCGGCAAATTACGGATCACCTATATGTATAGTTGGTGGGGTCGTGGTGTTCGAGAGCGTATGCCACGAGGACGTTTCGGAAAAGTACATGTATTCAATAACTACTACAACACGGATCGAACTGATGGCTATCTCATCGGGCCAGGGGCAGAGATCCAGATGGTGGTAGAGAACAATCAGATGGATGTAAGTTCTCAGGTGGATGCATATACGACTTCTTTTGAGCGGGGAAGCGCCGCTTATCGTGCTACGGGCAATGCGGGCACTGCTGGTAGTCCCTTGAACAAGCAAAAGGGTTCTGTCTTTAGTGTTCCCTACCGGTACGATCTGATTCCGGCATCGAGAGTGCGAGGCGTGGTCACGTCGAACTCCTGCGGTGCTGGTAATACCTGTACCTTGCAGCGATAACGTACTGATGTTCCTTAGGTCCTTCAGCGCGTAGAAAAACGACATGCGCTGAAGGACCATATGTATACTTCACTATCACTAGCAGCCGGTTTATTTGGCGATGTGTGTAGCTCTATCGAGCC
>JAHQVK010000081.1 GCA_019634385.1 Myxococcales bacterium
CGGACGTAACCATCCACCCGATCATCAGAAGACCCCGCATTGTCTCGAACGCTATTTTGAAGAGCCGTGAGACCGTCCTCGTCCAATTCAGGATAGTTTTCCGCCGAGATCACGGGGAGTGTTCCATCACCATTAAAAATGGTCAGGAAGTAGTCGGTCCGAAAACCAATGGCCACATTGGCCTCAAACACCCCAAGATCGGTGTTGAACAACTTAGATAAGGTGAGGCTTCCCGACACATCTGAAGCTTTTGGCAAACGATTACCCGTTGGGTCAAAGGTGATGGTATCAGCTTCACCGTTGGGGAAATTGTACCGACTATCTACTAACAATTGGTTCGCACTCGTGAACTCTGTATGCAAAAACTGCACATTAGCTCGAAAGCGGAAGTACCATGGAAGATTTTGGGTATAGTCAATATCAGCCCCCACAATCACAGAGTCACCAACATTTTGCCGGAGCGAAACCGAGCCTCCTTGTTGGTCTTCAGTATCCCCCTCAAGGAGATCCCCCGCAACCGCTGGCGCTAATACTGTAAATTGTTGATCTTCATATATATAATAGAATGCAGCAATATTGATGACTGATTGGTAACGTCCGAGTCGGAACTTATTTTTGCTTCCAAGCTCGAATACCAACACGGACTCTGGATCAAACTCTGGTGCCAAGACACCGGCATCGGTTGGTACCGCATCATTAAATCCCCCAGAGTTGGTACCGGTAGTTGCGCTTGTATAAACAAGATTATCGTCGGTGATATCAAACTCCAGACGAGCTCGCCAGTTGACATAACTATCAGTCCTGGATGCAACATTTGGAACTATGTTCGAGAAAAACGCACCTTCATTGCCTGCATCAAGCTGCCCTTGAATCAGTCCATCGATGGTATCACTGGTACCGTATCTCCGAATGCCAGACCGGAAGAGTTCAGCCTGCCCAGCAGCGGTATCTATATTTACGTCTGCGAGGGTAACGGTGCGATCTCGCCCCATCCATTCAAAACCTCGGCTGCCAAATCTATGTTGACCCAAGTCGCCAAATAGATACGTTGCACCGAATCCACTTCTTGATAACTCCTCACTGGTCACGCGAATTCCGGCGGTCAACCGTAACCTATCCGTTATATCAAATGTGGCGTCAGCGAAGCCCGCAATACTTTGTCGTTCAACATCAGGGAAGGCAAACTCTACACCTGCGAATGTAAACCCTCTGTCGGCACTAGTATTGAAATAGCTAAAACCCGTTTCTCGGAAAAAGAACATACCGGCTGTCCAGCGCAATCGATGCTCTTGGTCTGAAAATACACGAAGCTCCTGCACAATGGATTCAAAGACCTGGTCAAACTGCGTTCGACCGAAGGTGTCAAAGAAGTCTGCCGTATCTTGATTCAGTGATTGTTGGCCGTTGAAATTGATCCCATTATCGCCGGCATTCGCTTGAAAGCCAGGAAAGTACGCATCCCGTCCCGGCGTATTAAGGAAAAAGTCTACACTACGGAAAGAACTTAAATATTGGATACTTACGGGACCCAAATCGAGTGTAGCTTCTCCACGAATACCCCAAATTTGCTGGTTCTGCCGAGCTTCGCTTCCTTGGCTCACGTTCCGCCAAGGATCACTAAGGTCTTGTATCCCCGAGTTTAGCGATAGCGATTCATCCGTTTCACCGAACTGAGTCTGATAATACGGGAAGTAGTCCAGACCGCCATATCCAGTTCCGGTAGAGTCCATGAAATCACCGATAACGTTAATGCTTAGATTATCTAGTGGATCCCAACGCAGTGACGCACGAAACGCAATGTCCTCCGTCGCGCGAGCCTCTTCCACATCCAATACCCCGACGTTCTCTATCTTAGCATCGTTGCTTAAATAGTAGCTCGCCACTCGAAATGCTAGGTTATCTCCCATAGGGACATTTAGGGCCGCCTGAACCTCACGTTGATTGAAACGTCCATAACCAAGATCAATATAAGCCTCGTATTCACCGAGTCTTGGCCGGGTGGATACAATATTGAGAGAACCACCAGTGGCGTTACGCCCGCGAATGGTACCCTGCGGACCAACATTTAGCTCTACTCGGTCAATATCGAAGAAGAATGAACCGAGACCTCTCGGTCTTGCTATGTATACCCCGTCCATGAGTATCGCCGAACGGGGCTCGGACAATTCGGTATTGTTATCGTCACCAATACCGCGAATGAATACCTCTACGTTCCCTTCTCGATTACCTATATTCAGCTGGGGAAAGGCATTCGATAGATCAGTAAACTGGTTGGTTCCCATCGCTCGCAGCTGATCACCGGTGGCCACTTTTGCCACCGCCGCAACGTCTTGTAGATTCTGCTCGCGTCGTTCGGTTGTGATTACGATGCTCTCAACATTCGGATCTTGAAGCGCTTCGGGCAGGTCGTCGGATTCTGACTCTGATAATTCAGCATCCTCCGGATTGGCAGGTTCCTCGACATCAGATTCAGCACTCTCGGATGGTGTTGGTTGGGCTAGCGCATCAACCGGGGTGGACAATATAAGCAGACACGCCAGTGTTAGATTGTATCTATACATACAATTAGTCTCCTAAACAAGCTCTCATACCTAGGCCACGTTCTTATTTACCTAAAGTCATCATGGCCCCCATGAGCACGGCTATTCATAACGTAATGTGCACAATCATGTTTAAGTTTTGTTTACATAGTTTATTCGCTAGCTCTAGCGCTGCTTCCTCCAGATTCTGCGTAGTAAAAGCTTCACCGGGGCATCAAAAACTTCGGCCTCTATCATCGGCACAGGGAAGCCCCCTGCCATCCATGCACAGCATCTTTGATGATGAAATGAAGAGCGTTCATCCCCGCGCATCCGGCGGGCGTTCTTGATGGTGAAGACCATTCCAACATCGTTTACCCACACAAGATAACGGCCCTGCTACAAAACGAATAAGCCCACGCAACAAGCTGTCGCCGTCTTCGCTCAACCGTTTCCGGGTGGCCAATGACGCGGTCCGTGACCCCCTCGTTTCTGCAGTGTCGGCATGAAGTCTACCTCCAAAGCGAGCCCTAGCTTGATTCAGGAGTAGGGTCAATGTGTCGCGTGAGCCCCCAGAATGAGATAAGCTCGAAAAGTATGTAAAACCCACAACACACAAACTCCCGCGGCAGAGAAATTTCAAACCTGAGACGATTGCTCACAGCAATTTGAGACAAGAAAGTTCATTTCATCCTAGTTCTATCGTAGCGCATAATTTGTTAGGCCTATGGCTTCACCCCTCAAGAAAGTGACAACTGTGGACCTAGTTTCATCCCTAATCCGCTGATGTTACAGCGCCTTAGCGAAGTGCTCTGCGCACCAAACATATCGCCATCATTTTGGTCCAGACGCTTGCACCCCTTCGCTAAAGTCACCTAACAAACTGTAATAACTAGTACAATCGCAAAGCATTGTCCGGTTAAAAGTGGTGGACCTAGCGCGGAGTCCTCAAAATGGATCTGTTGTCTCGTCTTAGAACGCATGACCGAACTCGGCTCGAAACTATCGCGAAGAGCATAATGTGTCTAAATATTCAGCGTTGGAGAGAGGCTAGTGTAGCTCGCTAAGAGAGCCTGGGGTCTCACTCTAAGTGAAAAGTATATTCAAACACTTCGAGCAAGTCTATCGCTTGTCCCAATTTAATAAAATACCCCATTATCTTTTTAATACTGGGACTGACAACTTTCCTCCTGACCAATGCAACACTGCGAAGCAGACAATCTCCCTAGATTTTTTTTCTCGCTATATCTTTCATCCCGCTTGGTGCGTTGGTCAGGAAGTTGATCCTACTGCATATGTCACTTGAAACGACGCCAAGCTTCTGTAGCTCCGCTCACTCAACATAGCCTCATTGCGCAGGCGGTTATAAACGCCTTGAAATCAGTAAGACTCAGTTCAACGGCTTGATACTGCACGACCTTTTGAAAGCAAAACAAAGGCTTAAAAAATATAAATTACGGAAACTTACAAAAAGTACCCACCGGCAAATACGTCCGTCAACGACCACTAGATTCCCTCTGGAACCGAAAATCCAATCGCCAGCAATTAGGATTGGTACCAAACTATGGCGAGGAACCGGGCTTGCCAGCATATGCAGACTCGGATGGATACTGCGTATCTTTACCCTCCGGACCGCGTTCTGACTTGTTTCCCACATTTGTACGGGTTCGGTGGCTTCGGCACCCTTTCGGGCCCCTTGGCCCGGTACATCCCGTCCCCTCTCCTCGTAGCCGACCCCTCACAAACGCGGGATACGGCGTTAGCTCCCCAGCAGAGGGTAAAGACACGCCCTAGCCCGAATTAGCGGAATGAGAAGCCACCAACCAATACCGCCTTGCGCGTTGAATTGGTGACGATTTGTTGCGTGACCCCAAAAATCGGGGATGAAGAGCCGAACTTGGGCTCAGTTCAAGTGGTTACTACTCCATGGGTAGATCGACCTTAAGTCACCGGATATTCAGTAAATCAAGGATAAGTCGAAAACCATCTTAGCGTAAATCCCCCAATAGCCTAATAGTTACTGGCTCAGGATAAAACACCCTCACGCTGATCATTGAAAAAAATGTTCCGCGCTTCACGTGGGTGTTGTCTGAACCATTTGAACGTAGCCCCGGATCAAACTAGAGTCTGCCTTGAACCTGGGCATAAAACTATCGCGGAGAAGCTAGAGAGCCTGAATCTCTCGTTTCTGATCAAACCTCGCCGCTACTAACTCACTGATAAGCCCCAGGATGTTCCTCCTCGGAGGACAACTGTTTCTGACCAAACCTCGCCGCTACTAGCTCACTGATAAGCCCCAGGATGTTCCTCCTCGGAAGACAACTAGCCGTGACTAGCATGACCTGATTGTTTTTTCTTAACTCAAGATCTGCGATGTGATCAATATGTTCCGTACCGAAACAACACCTCGGACTCGACCCATATGAAGGGCGGAGCCTGGGGAGGTTCTCATAGATACTTTGCCATGTACGCCTTCATACAGCAAAGACCACTTGAATTGATTCTGGAAGAATCAACAAGGGGTCGCGCAGCTGGGCATTGCCCCGCACAGAGGCAGGCAATTGGGGTTCAAACCAAGAGATTTCTGCTGTACAGGGCCTTGCAAAGGGATTTTTACGGAAAATGGTCCGGTACCCAGTTGCCAACCATCGATACACAGACTCCTCAGGATAACACCGATCAGGTAATGCTAGAGTGTGTCTTTACACTCCAGCGGAGGAGATGACGCCGGAGCCCGCGTTTGTAAGAGGTCAGCCCCGGAGGGAGGGTATGGGGCCGAGGGGCCCGATAGAGGGGCAAAGCCCCCTACCCCGTACAAATGTGGGAAACAAGGCATAACGCGGTCCGGAGGTCAAAAACACGCCCTAGCAGCCGGTTGATCTAGCCCTGCAGGCATCTACCGGCCGGTCTTTCCGTGAAACATCCTGACCACAAGAAGTCTATCCTCGGTCGCGTACCGCCAGGTACGCTCGCCTCGTCGTCAGAACGTTTCACGAAAAGCCTGGCTCGATAGCTACACACTGGGCTAAATCAACCGGCTGCTACGAGCAGGAGCTTGGTGCAGCCCAAGTGATCTGCTGTATCACAAAGGGATAGTTTTGGGTTTAACTTATTAAGTCTGCGTATGTGTTTATCTGAGCACTCAGCGATCCGAAGAGTCGCAAGACGTTATTTTACATGGGAGGCTCGACGTGCTTTCTACGCATCTTATCATCAATGTCATCAGGTCGTTCATCTCATCATCAATGCTATTAGGTCATTCATCTCATCATTAATGCTATTAGGTCATTCATCTCATCATTAATGCTATTAGGTCACTCATCTCACCAGCAATGTCGTTGGGTCGCTCCAAAAATTCGGGCCCGGAGGTCTGAGTGAGGTTGCCCCGGCGCGATTTTGTGGCTTTTCACTGGCCCTAGCCGGTAGACCGAACCTACGGTGACGGTAGAAATCAACTAAGGCGCATGGGATTGAGTGGCTGTACGGGCAGCGAGGCCTAGCAGCCGGTTGATTTAGCCCAGTGTGTAGCTATCGAGCCAGGCTTTTCGTGACACGTTCTGACGACGAGGCGAGCGTACCTGGCGGTACGCGACCGAGGAGAGACTTCTTGTGGTCAGGATGTTTCACGGAAAGACCGGCCGATAGATGCCTGCAGGGCTAGATCAACAGGCGGCTAGAACAGCAAAAAAATCAGCTCAAAATGAAGGTATACAGCAAAGACCCTCGCCGGTACTGCAACGTCACTCACGCGCGGCCCGCACACATCATCTGTACTTCACATCACTAACGGCAACGCGAATACATTATCCATACAACATATCGTTCAGGCGCAAACAGCACACATCATCTATACTTCACATCACCAACCGCAGTCCGCAGACATCCTCTGTAATTCACATCACTAACAGCAGCCTACATCGATCATCTGTAATTCACATCACTAACAGCAGCCTACATCCATCATCTGTAGTGTACATCACCAC